>JANOAY010000228.1:0-1867 GCA_031411375.1 Pedosphaera sp.
CGAAAGCACGGGCAAGGCTTTGGAGAAGAACACCACGGAATACCTTTTCGAGCCGGGCGCGGAAACGGTGCTGAGAAGCCTCCTGCCGCACTACCTGAACTTCCAGGTCTATCAATTTTTACTGGAAGCCAAGGCCTCCGAGCACAGCGCGCGCATGGTCGCGATGAAGAGCGCCACCGACAACGCCAAGCAGATGATCAAAGACCTGACGCTCGAATACAACAAGCTGCGCCAGGCCAACATCACGCGCGAACTTTTGGAAATCACCAGCGCCGCCATGGCGATGGGCTAATCATTTACGAACATGAACAAAGGCAAAATCGTTCAAATCATCGGTCCCGTCGTGGACGTGGAGTTTCCGGCGCAACTGCCGGCCCTCTTCAACGCGCTCAAGATCGAATTCACCCCGCCCGGCGGCGCGCTGACCAAGCTTACGCTCGAAGTGCAGCAGCACCTCGGCGACAACTGGGTGCGCGCCATCGCCATGAGCACGACCGAAGGTTTGAGCCGCGGCCAGGAAGTCATTGATGCTGGCGCGCCCATCTCCATGCCCGTCGGCGAAGGCGTGATGGGCCGCATCTTCAACGTCACCGGCGACGCCGTGGACGAGCAGGGTCCGGTCAAGGCCGACAAGTATTATCCCATTCACCGCGCGGCCCCGCCGCTCGTGGATCAGTCCACTTCGCCGCAGGTGTTGAGCACCGGCATCAAGGTCATTGACCTCATCTGCCCCTTCCTCAAGGGCGGCAAGGTCGGCGCGTTCGGTGGCGCCGGCGTCGGCAAGACCGTCGTCATCATGGAGTTGATCAACAACATCGCGAAGCTGCACGGCGGCATCTCGATGTTCGCGGGCGTCGGCGAACGCACCCGCGAAGGCAACGATCTCTACAACGAAATGATCGAGGCCAACGTCATCAAGACCAAGAAAGACGCCAAGGGCCATCCGATGACTGACGGGAACGGCCTGCCCATTCTCGAACCCGGCTCCCGCATCGGTCTCGTGTATGGCCAGATGAACGAACCCCCCGGCGCTCGTCTCCGCGTGGCGCTCTCCGCGCTCGCCGTGACCGAGTATTTCCGCGACGAGAAAAATCAGGACGTGCTCCTGTTCGTGGACAACGTTTTCCGCTTCTCGCAGGCCGGTTCCGAAGTGTCCGCGCTCCTCGGTCGCACGCCGAGCGCCGTCGGATACCAGCCGACGCTCGCCGCCGAAATGGGCGACCTCCAGGAACGCATCACCTCGACCAAGAACGGTTCCATCACGAGCTTCCAGGCCGTGTATGTGCCCGCCGACGATTTGACCGACCCCGCGCCGGCCACCACGTTCGCGCACTTGGACGCGACCATCGTGCTTGAGCGCTCCATCGCCGAGTTGGGCATTTTCCCCGCTGTCGATCCGCTGGCCTCGAACTCCCGTGCGCTCGCGCCGGAAATCGTTGGGCAGGAACACTACGATGTCGCTCGCGGCGTGCAGAAGGTGCTCCAGCGCTACAAGGACTTGCAGGACATCATCGCCATTCTGGGCATGGACGAACTTTCCGCCGAGGACAAGACCAGCGTCTTCCGCGCGCGCAAGATTCAGAAGTTCCTCAGCCAGCCCTTCACCGTGGCCGAGCAGTTCACCGGTCGCCCCGGCAAGCAGGTGCCTGTGGCGGACACGGTGCGCGCCTTCAAGGAAATCCTCGAGGGCAAGCACGACGCCGTTGGCGAAGGTAACTTCTACATGAAGGGCGGCATCGACGAGATCAACGAAGCTTGATCCCCTTCAACTCTTCCACCTTTGAACCCTTCAACGGTTGAAGGGAAAAGAGTTGAAGAGTTAAAGAGAAACCAAACATGGCCAACACGCTCAAACTGGAAATCGTGA
>JANOAY010000229.1:0-2483 GCA_031411375.1 Pedosphaera sp.
TGGCTGGGGCGCGTGTCGCTGCAATTCTACAAGGCGGTGAACCAGCTCTATCGCTGGAGCGTGGAGGGGCGGCAGCCACGGTGGATCGCGGATTTGCTGGAGGCGGGGAAGCCGGCGCAATTGATTGAGCGGCAGCGGTCGGCGGCGTTTAAGAACGAGCTGCCGCGCGTCATCCGCCCGGACTTGATGCTCACCGAAAAAGGTTTTGCGATCACGGAACTGGACAGCGTACCGGGGGGGATCGGGGTGACGGCGTGGTTGAACAGGACTTACTCAGAGGTCGGAGGGCAGAGGGCAGAGGGCAGCGGCGATGCGGTCATTGGCGGTGCGGAAGGGATGTTGCGCGGGTTTGAGAGCATCTTCGGCGCGGCGAAGAATGTTCACATCGTGGTGTCGGAGGAGTCGGCGACGTATCGGCCGGAGATGGAGTGGGTGGCGCAGCAGCTCGGGAGTTCAAAGTTCAAAGTTCAGAGTTCAGAGTTCAACAGTTTCCAGCCGGGCGATGCGGTGTATCGGTTCTTCGAGCTGTTTGATTTGCCGAACGTGGCGAATGCGGAGCAGATTTTTTCGCTGGCGGCGGAGAAGCAAATTCGCGTGACGCCGCCGCCGAAGACGATCTTCGAGGAGAAGCTGCTCTTCGCGCTGTTGTGGAACCGGAACCTGCGGGAGTTCTGGCGGCAGCAGTTGGGCGAGGGCTTCCTGAAGCGGCTGCTGCCGTGCGTGCCGTATTCGTGGGTGATGGACCCGACGCCGCTGCCGCCGCACGGGGCGATTCCCGAGCTGAACCTGACGGACTGGCAGCAGTTGAAGACGCTGTCGCAACGGGAGCGGGATTTGATTTTGAAGGTGTCGGGATTTTCGGCGGAGGCGTGGGGATCGCGGGGCGTGTATCTGGGGAGCGACTTGCCGCAAGGCGAGTGGAGCGCGGCGGTGGAGCGGGCGCTGGTGGCGTTTCCGATTTCGCCGTATGTGCTCCAGCGTTTCGAGAAGCCGAAGACGGTGGAGGCGCGGTGGTTTGACTTCGAGAAGAACGAGTTGCAGCCGATGCCGGCGCGGGCGCGGCTGTGTCCGTACTATTTCGTGGGCGGGGAAGGGGACGCCGCGCGCGCGCAACTCGGCGGCGTGCTGGCGACCTTGGTGCCGGCGGATAAAAAGATTGTGCATGGCATGACGGACGCGATTCTCGCGCCGTGTGCGGTGGCGGCGGAGCCATCGGCACGTTGAGCTGGGAGAAGTTTTTTCATGACGCTGATTGAATACACGTTGCTTGCGGTGAGTTCGCTCTTCGTCATCGTGGACCCGATTGCGATTGTGCCGACCTTCCTCGCGATGACGTCGGAGGACACGCCGAAACAGCGCGTGCGCATGGCGCAAGTGGCCTGCGTGATCATGGTGCTGGTGCTGCTGGCGTTCGCGGTGCTGGGGGAATGGATCTTGAAGTTTGTCGGCATCAAGCTCCCGGCGTTTCAGATCGCGGGCGGCATCGTGCTGCTGCTGGTGGCGCTGGACATGTTGCGCGCGCAGCGCTCGCGCGTGCAGGAGACGCAGGAGGAAACGGCGGCGGGCGCGGCCAAGGACGACATCGCGGTGACGCCGCTGGCCATTCCGATGCTCGCGGGACCGGGCGCGATTTCCACGGCCATTCTGCTGCACAACAAGGCGGCGGACTTCACGCAGGAGTTGTTTCTGTGCCTGTCCATCCTCGTCGTGGGCGTGGCGAGCTACGTGATTTTGCACGTCTCGGCGCACGGCGCGAAGTGGCTGAACCCGATTGTCATGCGCATCACCACGCGCGTGATGGGGCTGCTGCTCGCGGCGGTGGCGGTGCAGTTCATCGTGAACGCACTGGTGGAACTGGGCTTTACGAGGCGGCTTTAGTCCAATTCAAAAAGAGGAACCACGGAAGACACAGAAGACACGGAAACAGAACAGCGACAGGTTTTGCATTCCGTGTCTTCCGTGTTTTCCGTGGTCAGGAAGCGGCGGGAGTCTTCTTCAAGGTCTCGCGAATCAAATCCTCCGGCACGCTCTGGCCCCAGACCACTTTCCCAAGTCGCTCCGCGAGCACGAATTAGATTTCGCCGCCGCTGACCTTTTTATCGAGGCGCATGGCGGCGGAGAGCTTCGTTAGTTCGCGAGAGTTCAGTTCCACGCTGACGGGCAGGCCCGCGCGGCGGAACAAATCAGCGATGCGGGCCACGTCACTCTGCGGCAGGCCGGTGAGCGCGCCGGAAATTTCCGCCGCCGCGGCCTGTCCAATGGAGATGGCTTCGCCGTGGAGATATTTTCCGTAGTGCGAGATGGCTTCGAGTCCGTGGCCGATGGTGTGGCCGAAGTTCAGGATGGCGCGGAGGCCGGATTCGGTTTCGTCCTGGCCCACGACCTCGGCCTTTATTTCGCAGCAGCGAGCCACGACTTCGGCGAGCGTCTTGGCTTCCAGCTTGAGCAGCTTCGGCAAATCACGTTCCAGCCGCGCAAACAGC
>JANOAY010000230.1:0-2278 GCA_031411375.1 Pedosphaera sp.
GGTCTTTCCAGAACGGCATTTTCACTTCGCGCCCGCCGCCCATTGCGATTTCGTCGAACTCAGGCGCGGACTCGACGATGCCGCACTGGCCGAACGCGGCCAGCTCGGCGGTCCGCTCGATGGCGTACTTCTCGAACTCTGTCGGGATGATGATGTCTGCTACGGCTGTCTTGGGCATGATTCAATTCTCCGGTTGTGACCCTCACGCCGAGGCCCGCAGGCGCTCGGCAAGTCTGGGATCGGTTTTTTGCAGTCGCATTTGCTCGGTGAGATTCCAGGTCGCACGCGCGAATGGATTTTTGCCGGGCGTCTTGTTGCCGACTCCACCGGAGCCGTTCGCGGCGGCACCGCCGCCCGCGTTGGATTCAAACAGATGAGGAGCTTCGGACACTTGCGCGTCCACCCACTCCTCCAAAGTCATCGGCGTCACGCCGTCCCGGCCATGCCGGACGGACTGCCCGTCGGCTTCAAACGCCGTCGGGACGCCGTTCACGAGGCGGAACACGCCGCGCGCACGGGCGGTGATGTCGGGGATCGCCGAGGCGCGCAATCCGCGCTTCGAGGCGACACCGACCACGCCCTGGTCAATCTGGATGGCCACGAGCCGGGCATTGAGGGCATCACGCTCCGTGGTCGCGGCGGAAAGTTCGCCTTTGACCACCTTCACGCGGGCCTCGACCACCTTCTCAAACTCACCGGCCTTGAGTTGCGCGGCCTCTTCGAGGCGGCGCTTCTCATCCGCGAGCTTGCGAACTTCCTCCGGATCGATGCCTTCGAAGCGCTGCTTCAATTCATCGCGCTCCTTGAGGAGGGTCACATTTGTCGAGCGGAATTCGTCGAGCTTCGACTTGTCCACCGCGCCATCCACGTCGAGCACCCACGCGCCGTCACGCTCCGCGTAAAGGGGCAGATGCTCCGCCGGGATTTCATCCTTCGTCTTGCACTTGTATTTCAGAGGCATAATTGCGGGCACACCGTGCCGGCGCCTCTTTCATACAACGGGTTTTCGCGCGGAGGCTCCGCAGCACCCGTCGCGCTCACGTGCATCAGGCGGCATCGGGCGGCGAGATGTCGTCACCGGGCGGCAAGGGGCAAAACGATTTTGCAGAAAAGATTTGACGGGGTTTTTCACAAGTGAGAGCCCCGCCAGATGCGGACGCCGGGCGGTGGACCCGCGAGCCCTGCGACGAAGTGGCTCCGATGCCTGATTACGAAAATGTTCTCACCGACTGACCCGACCCAGTGCGCTGCGGAAAACGCAGGCGACTGCGCCCACCGGCGGGGTGCGCCCCGATGTTGTCACCGCCGGTCGGACTTGGGCCGGAAAATCAGCGGCGGGCGCCCTGTGCCAGGGGAAACCGGGCGCCGATTCGGCGTGCGCCAGAAGCCCTGAGGAAAAGCCTTGCCGTGCGCCTCAAAAGGCAAAGAACCGTAGGGAAATGAACCCGACGCAGAAGCAATTCTCCCTGAACCGCGGAGCGTCCAAAAGCAAATTCCTATCAGTGAGGTGCCGGCGGCGACCACCGACGAGCCAAAGGTGAAGGCGTTCGGGCCAGACACGATTCGCGCGGCGCGCAAATATCTCGATGTCTATGACGCCGCGACGTGGAGTTCCATCGCCGTGCTCAGTGAAAAATCCGTTGCCGACCGCAGCCGCCCCGTGGACTTCCCCGATTTTACCAAGGGCAAATGGAAGACGACTCCGCTGATCAAGCTCATGGGCGTGTGATCTATCTGGTTGGACGGTCGGGCTGACAGCCAGCCGTCCCGACGAGCGGTGGCTCGTCACCCGTCCACCCGCACCAGCCCGCGTTGGATGGCGATGACGACGGCTTCGGTGCGGTCGGCCACGCCAAGCTTGGTGAAGATGGCACGAAGGTGGGCC
Organism: Pedosphaera sp.; assembly: GCA_031411375.1. Lineage (GTDB taxonomy): Bacteria > Verrucomicrobiota > Verrucomicrobiia > Limisphaerales > SIBH01 > JANNGC01. Next base: position 1,886 of record JANOAY010000230.1, read on the forward strand.
TTGGTGCCGTCGGTGGTGAAGCCGAGGACGGCGGCGATTTCCTTGTTCGAGAGTCCTTTCGCCAGCAGTTCGAGGACTTCGAGCTGGCGCGCGGAGAGCGGGGCTTCCTGCGTGTGTTCACGCAGGCGGCGAGCGAGCCCGGCGGGCAGCCAACGTTCGCCGCGATTCACGGTGAGCAGCGCGTTGATCAAGTCGTCCTGACTCGAGTTCTTCAACAGGTAGCCGGAAGCGCCGGCTTCCAGCGCCAGGCGAATGTCTTCCTCGGCGTCGTAGGTGGTGAGCATCAGGAGGCGAGCGGCGGGCGACTCGGCGCGAATGCGGCGCGCGGCTTCGATGCCGTCCATCACGGGCATGCGCACGTCGAGCAGCGTGATGTCGGGCTGGTGTTTGCTG
>JANOAY010000231.1:0-3016 GCA_031411375.1 Pedosphaera sp.
GAAGGATTTCGCGGAGACCGCCGGGCGCGGCATCAAGGCGAGCGTCGATGGCGCGACGATTTTGATCGGGCGCGCGCAATGGTTGAAGGACAACGGCGTGGGCGAGAATTTCGAGAGCGCCGTCGATGTGGACGCGCATCAGGGCTTCAGCCTGCTGTTCATCGCGAAGAACGGAAAATTCATCGGCTGGGTGGGCTTGCAGGACGAGACGCGCGCCGAGGCCCGCGAGTCGCTGGCCGAGTTGAAGCACAGCGGCGTACGCCGCATCGCGATGGTCAGCGGCGACCGCACGCCTGTGGCCAAGCGCGTCGGCGCGGAGATTGGTTGCGAAGAAGTCGTCGGCGATTGTCTGCCGCAGAACAAAGTGGAGTTCGTGCGCGCGATGAAGGCCAAGGGCTACCGCGTCGCCGTCGTCGGCGACGGCGTGAACGACGCGCCCGCGCTCGCGGCCGGCGACCTCGGCATCGCGATGGGCGCCGCCGGCAGCGAAGTGGCCATCCACAGCGCGACGATTGCGCTGATGAACAACGACCTGCGCCGCCTGCCGTTCCTCGTGAAGCTCTCGCGCCAGACGCGCACCGTCATCAATCAGAACTTCCTGTTCGGCATCCTGTTCGTCATCGGCGGCCTCACGCTGGCGGCGATGAAATACATCAACCCGATTGTCGCCGCCGTGCTGCACGTCGCCGGCTCGCTCATCGTGGTCTTCAACAGTTTTCGACTGGTGCGCAGTGGTGAGGAACTGGAGCCGCATCAGGCTCCGACGCCGACGGAGCCACCGCATGAGCATAAGCATGATGCGGGTGAGGCGCAGCCGATTGCGTTCAAGGCGAGGACGGTGTGAGGAAACTGGAATACTTGGTGACCGACATGCATTCGCCGGACGCAAAGTGCCGTGGCACCGTCGCCGACCTCATGCTTGATGCTCACCTGATCTCTCGCTGCGGTTTGATTCCGCCCTTTCGGGTTGTCGCTGCGCGCTTGCGAACTGGTGAGTCGGGCGGTGGAATGAGTCCGGGTTGTGAGTGGGAGTCATTTGAACTAAAGGAGGATGACTATTTGAAAGCGGTGGCTCACCTTGAACAGCTAACGCCGGACGACCTCAGTAGCAGGCACCGCAATCCATGCATCGAGGGAGAAATCCGGCCTGATTATTCTGCGCCCGATACAGATGACTACATTGCTTGGCTCGACTCGCTGATTGAGCGGGGACATTTGCCGAAAACGTGGAATCAAGGCCGCACCAAATAGTCACCGAAGTATGAGCGCTCCTCTCTCATCAGCCCCGTGGCTTCAGCCCGGTGCTCGCGTCGGACGCCGAGGGCCGAGCCGTGGCAACGGCTTCCCCGCCGGATTGGCTGGAACGGGCTACCAGCCCGTCCCGTTGGGCAACCTGCCCAACGGAATGGGGAGCGCGCTCGAACACTCGGAACGCCTGCTGATTTTCCAGCATCACCGCCCTTCCGTCCGGCAGGTTGCCGGCCGGCACAGGCTGGTAGCCTGTGCTACCCGCGCCGAGCGGTGTTTCGTACGAACCCCGGCTTGCCCGTGATACCGCAGCGGAATACTTTCAAACCATGAGCGCCGTAGAAGTCATCGAGGAATTCAAGAAGCTGCCGACGGACGAGCAGGTGAAGGTGAAGGAATTCGTGAATGGCAGTTTTGCGCCATCGTCGGCCAGGCCCAAGCGCGAGGTGGACGAGGAGTTCAAGAAGACCGCCGACCACGTCTTCACCAAGAACGCCGAGTTGTTCCGCAAGCTCGCCCAGTGATTTTGCGCGAACCGAGATTTCTCACGCTGGATGAAGTGCTCTACCTGCATGATGAATCCCTGCGGCGGTTCGGCGGGATGGAGGGCGTTGGCAATCCCGGGCTGATTGAGTCGGCGCTTGGTTCGGCTCAGAACGCTTATTGGTATGGGCAAGGCGATGTTTTTGACATTGCGGCGGCGTATGCTTTCCACCTCGCGGAAGCACAAGCGTTCACGGACGGGAACAAGCGAACCGGGGCAGCTTCCGCGCTGGTCTTTCTCATGTGCAACGGCGTGGACGCGCCTGTGGATGATGGTTCCATTTACGATGCGCTGATCGCCATCGCGAAGCACCAACTGGACAAGTCCGGGCTGGCCGTTGTGATTCGCGACTATTGCGCAAAGAAATAGCTGATGCCGACGATGGCTTCCCTGCCGGTTCAGATGTTCGGGCGTGCGCGTTTTCTTGCCGCTCACTTTCGCCAATCGCTTCCGAAGCCCCGGCATTGACGGCGCGGGCGGCAGGTTGTCTTGTCTTTGTCCCGCAGCGGTAGCGCGGCGGGAAATTCACATGAGCAAAATTGTCGGCATTGATCTCGGCACCACGAATTCGGCGGTCGCCACGGTGGACGCGGGCATCCCGTTCGTCATCGCGGACGCGGAGGGGCAGCGGCTCACGCCGTCGGTCGTTCACATTCCAGCGGCGAGTGCGGAAACCATCGTCGGTCACAAGGCCAATCGCGTGCGCGTGCTCAAGCCCGCCGAGACGGTCTATTCGGTGAAGCGTTTCATGGGGCGGCGCGGCGCGGACATCGCGCGCGAGGAAATGCTCGTGACGTATCCGGTGCGCGGCGAGGGCACGGGCCAGGTCAGCATCGACATCCACGGACGCGCGTGGACGCCGGAGGAAATTTCCGCCGAGGTGTTGAAGAAGTTGAAGCGCGACGCGGAGTCCTCGCTGGGCGAAGCGGTCACGCGTGCAGTCATCACCGTGCCGGCCTACTTCAATGACGCGCAGCGCAACGCCACGAAGAAGGCGGGTGAACTGGCGGGCTTCACCGTCGAGCGCATCGTCAACGAACCCACGGCGGCGGCGCTGGCCTACGGTTTGGACAAGCTGAAGGAGAAGTCGAAGATCGCGGTCTACGACCTCGGCGGCGGAACCTTCGACCTCTCGATCCTCGAACTGAACAACGGCGTCTTCCAGGTCCTCTCCACCAACGGCAACACCCGCCTCGGCGGCGACGACATCGACGCCGCCCTCGT
>JANOAY010000232.1:0-2320 GCA_031411375.1 Pedosphaera sp.
CCGGCGTTGGCCATGAAGATGGCCTGGAACAACCCGAAGAAGGCAATCGCCACGAGGTAGCCGATGAAGAAGAACGGATTGAAAAGCGCGAGCGACAGCGCGAAGCAGAAGACCACGATGAAAATGTTCACCATGCCCTTCTGCGCATAGACGGTGCAGATGCGCACGACTTCCTTGCTGTCCTCGATGGACGCCGCCGTCTGGTCGAGCCGGATGTTTTTCTGGATGAACACCACGGCACCATACGCGCCCGTGACCACGGCCTGAATGGACGCGCCGGTGAACCAGTAAATCACCGAGCCACCCATCAGCAGCCCCAGCAACACCTCGGGCTGCACTAGACTCAGTCGCTCGATGACGTTCGAGTATTCGGGAATCGTCTTCAGCAGCATGATGATGCCGAAGATCATCGTCGTCGCGCCGACGACCGCCGTGCCGATGAGCACGGGCTTGGCGGTGGCCTTGAAGGTGTTGCCCGCACCATCGCCTTTCTCCAGCTCGTGCTTGGCGTTCTCAAAATCCGGCTCGAAACCGAAGTCGCGTTTAATCTCCTGCTTGATGTTCGGCACCGACTCGATCTGGCTCAGTTCATAAACCGACTGCGAATTATCCGTCACCGGCCCGAAGCTATCGACGGCAATCGTCACCGGCCCCATGCCGAGGAAGCCGAACGCCACCAGACCAAACGCAAAGATCGGCGCGGCGAACGAAATGTCACCCGGCATCAGGCCCGCCACCGACGGATGCTTGGAGAACAGGTAGCTCACCAGCATCAGCAGCAGAATCGTCAGCCCCTTCCAGAACGCGGAGAAGTTTCCTGCGACCAATCCAGAGAGAATGTTCAGCGACGCGCCGCCCTGTCGCGAGGCCGTGACCACTTCCTTCACGTGCCGCGAGTGCGTGCTCGTGAACACTTTCGTGAACTCCGGAATCACCGCGCCCGCCAGCGTGCCGCAACTGATGATCGCCGACAGCACCCACCACAGTTCGCTCCGCGCGCCGAAGGCCCCGAGCAGCAGCCAACTCGCGCCGAACGTCACCGCGATGGAAATCAGCGACGTCAGCCACACCAGCGACGTCAGCGGCGCTTCCCAGTCGAAATCCTTTTTCTGGCCGAACTTCGCCTTCGCGTAGAGGCCGTTCAGCCAGTAGGACACGAGCGAGGTCAGAATCATCAGCATGCGCATCGAGAAGAGCCACAGGATCAGCTTGCCGCACGTGTCGGGCTGACGCTCGCCCAGCGACAGCGCAAGGAACGTCACCAGCGCCACGCCCGTCACGCCGTAGGTCTCGAAACCATCCGCGCTCGGTCCCACGCTGTCGCCGGCGTTGTCGCCGGTGCAGTCCGCGATCACGCCGGGGTTTTTCGGATCATCCTCCGGCAGCTTGAAGACGATCTTCATCAAGTCCGCGCCGATGTCCGCGATCTTCGTGAAGATGCCGCCGCAGATGCGCAGCGCGCTCGCGCCCAGCGATTCGCCGATGGCAAATCCGATGAAGCACGGCCCGACCAGATGCGCGGGCAGAAACATCAGGATGCAAATCATGAAGAACAGCTCCACGCTCACCAGCAGCATCCCGACGCTCATGCCGGCGCGCAGCGAGACGTTCAAAGTGTCGAGCGAGTTCCCTTTCAACGCCGAAAAGGCCGCGCGCGAATTCGCCTGCGTGTTGATGCGAATGCCAAACCACGCCACGCCATAGCTCCCGAGGATGCCGAGAATCGACGTCAGCAGAATGATCACCACGTTCCCAAACGGCGCGTGCTGCAAGGCCGCGAAATAATAAATCATGCACAACGCGATCAGCACCCACAGCACCGCCAGGAATTTCCCCTGCTGGAGCAGATACGTCTTGCACGTCTCCCAGATGATGTTCGACACGCTGCGCATCCGGTCATGCACCGGCAGGTCGCGCGTCTGCACGTATTGGATCAGGCCGAAGAGCGCGCCGAGCGCGCAGATGCCCAGCCCGATGTACATGAGCGTGGGCCCGGTGATGATCGAGTTCGTGCCCGCGAGCTGAAACCCCACGGTATGCAGCTCGGGGATTTTGATGTCCGCCTCGCCGGCGAAGAGTGCGGGCGCGGTGATGAAAAGGAGAACGAGAAGAAGAATCCGAAACGGACGTGTGGTTTTGTCCATAGGCTTTGAGGCAAGCTGCTCCTGTCGGCGGCCAGAGCCAAGCGGAAAGTTTTTGAGGGCGCTGGAGAAGCGCAAATAAATGCCCGTATCGCTGCCCTTCAGAAGACGCGCGGCTCTCCTGAGCCGCAGCAGCTCAAAAAAGAGATTGCCGCTTGAATTTCCAGACACCACCGCGC
>JANOAY010000233.1:0-1614 GCA_031411375.1 Pedosphaera sp.
ACGAACACGCCGTCCGCGCCCGCCGCGATGGCGCAGCGCGCGAGCACGGGCGCGAATTCCCGCTGCCCGCTCGACTTGTCGCCGCCGCCGCCCGGCTGTTGCACCGAATGCGTCGCGTCAAAAATCACCGGGAAACCGTAGCCGCGCAGTACGGGAATCGAGCGCATGTCGGAGACGAGATTGTTGTAGCCGAAGGTTGTGCCGCGCTCGGTGAGCATCAGCTTGTCGCCGCCCGCGGCCTCGGCCTTGGCCGTGACCTGCCCCATTTCCTGCGGCGAGAGAAACTGCCCCTTTTTGATGTTCACAATTTTTCCCGTCTCCACCGCCGCCTGGATTAAATCCGTCTGGCGGCAGAGGAAGGCGGGGATTTGCAAAATGTCCACTCCCGCGTCCGCCGCGAGCCGCGCCTGCTCCTCGGTATGAACATCAGTCAGCACCGGCAGCCCGAAGCGCGCGCGAATGTCCGCCAGCACGGCGAGGCCGCTTTCAATGCCCGGGCCGCGAAAAGATTTTCCCGAAGTGCGGTTGGCCTTGTCGAAGCTCGCCTTGAAAACGTAGGCCACGTCGAGCTTGCGGCAGAGCTTGCCCATGGCGATGGCCACCTCGCGGCAAAGCTCCTCGCTCTCGATCACGCACGGGCCGGCGATCAAGACGAGTTGCTTGCCGCTGCTCAATTGTTTCCAAAGGGCTGTTCCAGAATCACGCACGGCGGTTCTCTAACAGAAGGCCGAACGGGAAACGAAGTCCTTTGTTTTCCGCCGCGCTTCTGGTCGGATCATTCGCATGAAGCCACTCCATTTTCATGAACGCCTCGCGGTGTGCAGTTGGTCGTTGCAGCCCGGCTCGCCGGAGGAACTCGTCGCGAAGTTGAAACAGATCGGCGTGCCGCGCGTGCAACTAGCGCTCGATCTGGTGCGCGAGCAGCCGCAGGTGTGGGGCCGGGTGGAGCACACGCTGCGTGCGGCGGGCTTCGAGGTTGTTTCCGGGATGATTGGTTTCGTCGGCGAGGACTACACGACGATGGAAACCATTCACGCCACCGGCGGCGTCGCGCCGGATGCGACATGGGCGGAGAATTTGCGGAATGTTTCGCAGTCGGCGGAGATTGCGGCGCGGCTGGGCCTCCCGCTGGTGACGTTTCATGCGGGCTTTCTCCCGCCGGACTCACGCGACCCGGCCTATGCGAAGATGCGGCTGCGACTGGAGCAGATTGCCGGTGTCTTCGCGGCGCGGAACATCGAAGTGGCATTTGAGACGGGGCAGGAAACTGCGCTGGTGCTGGTGGAGTTTCTGAAAAATCTCGGGCGCAAGAACGTGGGCGTGAACTTCGATCCGGCGAACATCATTCTCTACGACCACGGGAATCCCATCAAGGCCCTGCGCGAACTGGGGCCGTGGTTGAAACAGATTCACATCAAGGACGGCACGCGCACGCGCATCCCCGGCCAATGGGGCGCGGAAGTGGTGACGGGCACGGGCGAAGTGCCGTGGCCGGAATTTTTCGCGACACTGCGCAAACTGAACTTCGAGGGCTGGTGCTGCATTGAGCGCGAAGCGGGGACGACGCGCGTGGAGGATATTCGCGCGGCGCGGGCGTTGGTGGAGCAGGTCGGG
>JANOAY010000234.1:0-4042 GCA_031411375.1 Pedosphaera sp.
TCAGAATCCGGCGGCAAGCTATTTCCAGATCGAGCGCGACACCTTGAAGACGAGCGAGAACGTGGCGCAGGTGTTCATGGGCATGCGCGTGCAGTGTGCGCAGTGCCACAATCATCCGTTCGACCGCTGGACGATGAATGATTACTACAGCTTCGCCGCCTTCTTCCCGCAAGTGACGCGCAAGCAGGGCGATGACCCGCGTGAGACGATCATTTACGCCAAGTCCGACGGCGAAGTGGTGCATCCGGTGACGAAGAAGCCAATGGCTCCGAAGTTCCTCGGCGGCGCGCGCCCGGAAATCGCCAAGGGCGAAGACCGCCGTGAGGTGCTGGCGAACTGGCTGGCCTCCACAAACAATCCGTTCTTCGCGAAGAACATGGCGAACATCGTGTGGGCGCACTTCATGGGCAAAGGCATCATTGACCCGGTGGACGACGTGCGTATCAGCAACCCGGCCATCAATCCTGAACTACTCGAGGCCCTCGGTGGGAAGTTCATGGATTACAAATACGATTTCAAAAAACTGGTGCGCGACATCTGCAACTCCCGCACCTATCAACTCTCGACGCGCGCGAACGAGAGCAACGCGCTCGACGACCGGAATTTCTCGCACGCCAGCATCCGCCGGATGCGCGCGGAAGTGATGCTCGACGTGATCAACCAAGTGACCGAGAACGCCGATAAATTCCAAGGGCTCCCGAAGGGCGCACGCGCCGTAGAAATCGCGGACGGCGCGGTGAACAATTACTTTCTGACCACCTTCGGTCGCGCGACGCGCGGCACGGTCTGCTCGTGTGAAGTACGCACGGAGCCAAACCTTTCGCAGGCGCTGCACCTCCTGAACGGCGACGCCACGCAGGGCAAAATCACCAGCGGCGGCGTCATTAAGAAAGAGTTGGCGAAGAGCAACAAGGACAACACTGAAGTCATCAAGGAACTCTACCTCCGCTGCCTCGCGCGCGTTCCTACTGAGAAAGAAATGACGAAACTCAAAGGCTATTTCGGCAACGGCAAGAGCGACGACCAGGTGCTCACGGACATTTTCTGGGCGCTGTTGAACTCCAAGGAATTCATTTTCAACCACTGAGATTGTGGAAGGACTGCTTTACGTGGAAACCACCATTCCAAGTTTTTACCACGAGACCAGAGTCACCGCTGCAGCGGTCAGCCGCCGGAACTGGACCCGCGAGTGGTGGGATGAATGCCGCTCGGATTTCGATCTCGTCACCGGTCCGCCTGTGCTCCAAGAGTTGCGCCGGACTCCGGCACCCAAGCGCGAACTCGGGCTGGAGATGATGGGTGAAATTCGTCTGCTGGAACCTTTGCCGATGATTGACGAAATCATCGCCCAGCACCTGGCGCACAAGCTGATGCCGGAAGATGCGTCTGGCGACGCCGCGCATCTGGCATTTGCGTCTTTTTACTCCTGTGAATGGCTGCTTACTTGGAACTGCAAGCATCTGGCCAACGGTCGCAAGCTGCGGCACATTCAAAGCGTGAACAACCGGCTCGGCCTGAAAACGCCAGCCTTGCTGACTCCTTTGGAGTTGCTCGAACGATGAAACGGAAAGTCAAACACGACGACGGCCTCGGATGGCTGCGTGAGATTCGCGAGAACATCGCGCGGGAATGCGATCACGACCCGCGCAAGCTGGGCGACATGTATCGGAAGATTTACACAGAGGAAATGGAACGGCGCAACAGCCGGACTGCCGTCCTGCGGGAGGAGAAAAAGGCATGATGCGAAAACTCGTTCTGACTATTTTTCTTGGCACAAGCGCCACCGTCTGGGGCCAGGAGAAAATTACCTTTCAGGACCATGTCCTGCCGCTCGTGGAAGCGAACTGCGCCAAGTGCCACAACGCGGACAAGAAAAAAGGCGACCTCGATTTGACCAGCTACAGCGGCGCGCTGGCGGGCGGCGCATCCGGCAAGGTCATCGTGCCCGGCGATGCGGACGCCAGCCAACTGGTCAAAGTCATTACGCACGCCGCCGAGCCGACGATGCCGCCGAATCGCGGCAAGATGGCGGACAAGGAAGTTGCCGTTTTCAAAAAATGGATCGCGGGTGGATTGCTGGAAACGCTGAACAGCAAAGCTGTCGCTGGGAAACCCACCGTCGATCTGTCCATCGGCTCCGGCGCGATTGGCAAACCGGAAGGCCCGCCGCCTATGCCGGGCGACATGCTGTTGGAGCCGGTGGTGTCCACGAAGCGCGCTACAGCCATCACCGGGCTCGCCGCCAGCCCGTGGGCACCGTTGCTTGCGGTCACAGGACAGAAGCAGGTGGTGCTTTATCACAGCGACACGCTGGAACTGCTCGGCGTGCTTCCGTTCAAGGATGAGGAAAGTTATCAGCCCGAGGACATCAAGTTCAGCCGCAACGGCAAACTGCTCGTGGTCGGCGGCGGGCACGCGGCAAAGGCGGGGCGCGTCATGGTGTTTGATGTGACCACGGGGGAACGGATCATCACTGTCGGTTCGGGGCAGGAATTCGACTCGGCCCTTGGCGCAGACATCAATCCCGACCAGAGCAAGATCGTTTTTGGCGGGCCGAGCCGGATGGTGAAAATCTTCTCCACCAAGGACGGCTCGGTGCTGTTCAAAATGAAAAAGCACACGGACTGGGTGACTGCCGCCGCGTTCAGTCCGAATGGCGAATGGCTCGCCAGCGCCGATCGCAACGGCGGCATCGTGATTTGGGACGCGGACAACGGTTTGGAAGTCCATACGCTGGCCGGGCACAAGTCAGCCGTCACGGCATTGAGCTGGCGTTTTGATTCCAAGCTAATCGCGTCGGTCAGCGAAGATGGCAGCGCGAAAGTCTGGGAGATGCAGGAGGGCAAACAGGCGCGCACCTGGAACCCGCACCCGAGCGGCGCACTCTCGATCAGCTACACCCACGACGGGCGCGTCGTGACCTGCGGACGCGACAACCAAGTGACCACTTGGAGCGCCGATGGCACCAAGCTCAAGTCCTTTGAGTTCACGAACGAGCTGCCGGTGCGGGCCACGTTCACACACGACGGCTCGCGCATCGTCGCCACGGATTGGACCGGAGACGTGACCGTTTGGGACACCAAGACCGGCAAACGCGTGGGCGAACTGGCGGCGAATCCGCCGACCATTGCCGAGCAACTCGCGGCGGTGCAGAGCCGCCTGAGTGAATTGCAAAGCGGCGGCGGAAAACCTTCAGCGGCGGCGCTCGCCGCCCAGGCTGAACTCGCCACCGTGCAGAAGGAACTGGATGCCGCGCAAACTGTGCTCGCCAAGGCGAAGGCCGACCTCGCGCCAAAGGAGACCGAGTCCGCGAACTTGAAAACGCAGGCCGCGCAGAAATCCACGCCCGCGTTGGAAGCCAGACTGAAGACGGCCCGGGAAGTCCGCAACGCCGCCCGCCTCGCCGTGACCAATGCCGTAACGTTGCTCGACGCCAAGACCGCCCTGCTCACCGCCGCGCAAAAGAAGGCGGGCGACCACCAGCCCGTTGATCCCACCGAGGAAATTGTGGCGCTGAAAATCCGGCTCGCGAAACTCAAGGCCGGTCAGATTTACGCACACCTTTACTACGCGAAAGAATCCATCGCCGCGAAGAAGCGCGTGCAGGAAAAACTTCTCGCCAGCGGTTCCAAGGCCGACAAGTCCGCCGCCGAAAAACTCGCGAAGCAGATTTCCAAGGAGGAGAAAGAACTCCAGAAACTCACCGGCGACTACGAGAAGCAGAAGTCCGCCGCGCTTTCCCCGGCCCCGCAGGCCCGGCTCTGACAAATCGCTTGAGCCAGCGCGGGCCGTGACTACATGCACGCGCAGTCTGCGGCCAGTGTAGCTCAGTGGTAGAGCAACGGTTTTGTAAAACGAAGCAGCCTTTTCCAGAAACTCTCCCCTGTCGCAGACTTCAACACTGACGGGCATTTAATAAATAATGCTCTCGGCACTCATCCGCGCTAACGAGCACCAAAAGGCACGTTCTGCGTCACGCATTTGTCATGCGCTCGGCGTTGCCGTTCTTCCTAACAAAATAACTTTTTTTTAATCCCAAGCC
>JANOAY010000235.1:0-1891 GCA_031411375.1 Pedosphaera sp.
TTTCGATGACGCGAGCGGCAATGCGGCCGACGCCCTTGGTTTTGCGGCGGTTGTGACGAAAGATGAACTCATCGAGATAGGCTTGCAGGTGTTTCGGCTTCATCGCGCCCGCATGCGTGCCGATCAGCCAGCGCTTCAGCAGCGAGATCGTCCAGTGACAGGTCTGCACAACGTCGGCCTCGCGCTTCTCGGCTTTGGTCTGCACGACAGCATCATGCGCGCGTTCGCCGAGACTCGTCGCATTGTAGCCGGCGTGGCCGTCAGTGGTCACGTCGGCGTTTGCTGAAACCTCACCGTCGACGAAACGCTTGCAGGTTGCGGCGTCGTTGTTTTCCGCGTGGGCGAGGCGCACGCGGCCGCCTTTTTCTGTTGCCGCCAGGACGAGTTGCTTGTGCGGGCCGCCTTTGCCGCCCACCAGCGCCTCGTCCATCTCGACGAAAGGGCCGAGCGGCTCGCTGTCCGAGCGCACCATCGCGGAGCGCAATTTGTGCAGCCACGTCCACGCGGTCTCGTAAGAGCCAAAGCCCATGATCCGCTGCAGGTCTTTGGCCGAGATTCCCGTGCGCCGCGTCGTGATCTCGAAGATCGCGCGAAACCACATCTTGAAGGGCTTGCGCGTCTTCTCCAACACCGTGCCCGACGTCAGCGACGTCTGGTGCCCGCAGTCGGCGCACTCGAACGTCGTGCCGTTACGGATCGGCCATACGCGCTCACACTTGCATTTGGCGCAGGCGGGTTTGCCGCCCCAGCGGACCTTGATCCAATAGGCGCGGCAGTCCTCCTCCGTCTTGAAGCGCGCCTCGAACGCCGGCGCGGACTTCGGGAAATCACGCCACAGATCGTCCGGCTTCATATCGCTCATGGTCCATCTCCTCGACCATGCTCATCTAACCGACATTGGCGCCTGAACTAAGGGGACAGGCATGCCCTGAAAGCGGGGACCTACCTCATCGCCGAAAAACTCGATCTCAAGCTACCCACTTGAAACAGCGGGGCGCCCGAGAATCTCGCAAGCGCCGACCGCTACATTCGCCGACGCCGTGAGGGTACAGGATCAGAATGGCAATATTTCCTGTCTTCGATGAACCTTTAGCCGCGCCGCGCGTTTTGCTCAGAATAAGTTCCTCTTAGGAAGGAAATCCGATGCGTAGTGTATCAGTGTTGGGGCCATTCGCCGGCGCATTCACCGTATTGAGTATGTTTGCACCATTCGGGTCGACGGCATCGTTCGCTCAGACCGTCAACACCAACGAAATCATTATTGCGCAAGCCGGGCAGGAGAAAAAGGGCGGTGCCGAAGGGGCGGCGGAAAGCCCTCGTCGCAGTCCCGGCGCGGGCGCCCCACGAAGTGGCACCAATCGTGATGGGGGTGCGACCGGAGGTACTGGAGGCGGTCGCCCGATGGCCGCACCGGATGCCATCAAAGTTCCGCAGAACGTTGCACCTCGCAGCGGCGATGCTCGTGCGGGCGGAGTGCCGCGTGGTGACCGCGCCGATCGCGGTATATCGCGAGAGCGCAATAGGTCCGATGGAGGAGTAATCTCGGGAAGCGGACGAAATGATGCCGGCCAAGTTCGTAGTGGTCGCAGCGGTCGTGCCGAAGTGATCGTAAGGGGTGGCGGTTCCGCCAATCGTCCGTGGCGCGGCGGACGGCGTTTGAACTGGGGACCGGGTGGACGGTTCTATTTCTGGAACGGTAACTACTACGGAGACTGCCGCTGGCTGTTGCGGCGCGCCGAAGCAACTGGCAGCCGCTACTGGATGTCACGCTATAGGCAGTGCCGTGCTGATTACTGAGTTAGATGCAGCCCAGATTGAGTCAATTGCTTGATGATGATTAGAGCGGGATTTTCCGGTTCCGCTCTAAACGTCTGCGAAGTTGTTAGCGATC
>JANOAY010000236.1:0-7111 GCA_031411375.1 Pedosphaera sp.
GCCCCAACCGCGAGACCGGTGTTTCTGAAATCTTTGAGGACACACCGCCGTTCATTGGACATGACGAAGTGTTTCCGACCATTGATGAGGCCATTGTCCGTTTCAAAGCGTTTCTTGCTGACGCCGCGCTTAACGAATCCGCCGCGGCCAGCACCGCCTTCGTCATGCACGACAAACCCATTTCCAAATAATTTAACCAGACACCATGAGCACACTCGCCATTCCATTTGAACCGCTGGCCCGCACGGGAAATTTCCCGACGACGCCGATTCCGCTAATCGCGGACGCCGACCGCAAGGGTCTCACGAAGAAGGAAACCGCCGCCGACCACCCGACGTGGTGCCCGGGCTGCGGCGATTTCTCCGTGCTCGCGCTTTACTTCAAGCTGATCGAGAAGCGGAAGATTCATCACGAGAAAATCACCACCGTGGCGGGCATCGGCTGCTCGAGCCGCTTCCCCTACTTCGTGCAGGCACACGGCGCGCACTACATTCACGGACGCGCCCTGCCCTTCGCGAGCGGCGTGTCGCTGACGCGGCCCGATCTGCATGTGTTCGTCTTTGGCGGTGATGGCGACGCCTTCTCCATCGGCGGCAACCACTTCAATCACACCGCGCGCAAGAACATCAAGATGACCTATTGCGTGATGGACAACTTCGTCTATGGCCTGACGAAGAAGCAGACGTCGCCCACGTCGCCGCTCGGCTTCAAGTCGAAGACCGACACTTGGGGCGCAGTGGACCAGCCCATCAATCCGATGCGCCAGGCGATCAGCGCCGGGGCGACGTTCGTGGCGCGCACCACGGCCACGAATCCCAATCACGTTCTCCAGATGATGGAAGCGGCGATGGATCACGACGGGTTCAGCTTCATCGAGTGCCTGAGCGAATGCATCGAGTTCTTCCCCGGCGCGTTCGACGCAGCCACGCCGCGCAAGGGTGGCCAGTTCAACCTCCTTCCCGACGACCACGACAAGGCCGACGAAATCGCGGCCTACAAGATCGCGGGCGAGCCCTTCCCCGGCAAGTTCGGCATCTTCTACCAGGTCAACAAGCCGACCAAGAACGCGAACGAGGCCAAGATCGTCACCTCCTTGCAGGAGAAGTTCAAAGGCCAGGAGGCGTCGCAGATTTTGCAGAAGACCTTCGACCGGATGAAGTAGTTGAAACTGAAACTCTCAAGCCCTGGTGCGAACCGGGGCTTTTTTCATTTCACCGCAATGTAACGAGGTATCCCTTCCGTCCCGCCGGCTTTCGGGGATAGTAGCGCCGCATGAGTTCACCAAATCCAGCGCACTTCCTGAATCGCGAGTTGAGCTGGCTGGAGTTCAACCGCCGCGTGCTCGCCGAGGCGCGCGATCCGCAGGTGCCATTGCTGGAACGCGTGAAGTTCTTCTCCATCTTCAGTTCGAATCTCGACGAGTTCTTCGAGGTGCGCGTCGCGGGCATCAAGCAGCAGATCGAAAGCGATCTCGTGGGCCAGAGCGTGGATGGTCTGACGGCTACGGAACGATTTCAGGCGATTCAAAAACGCGTCCACGAACTGGTGGACGAGCAATATGTCTGCTGGCGCGAACAGCTTGTGCCGGAACTCGCGCAGCACGGCATCCAGTTTCTCGACGTGGACGAACTCGGCGCGCAGGATCTTGCGTGGCTGAAGGAGTATTACGTCGCGCAAGTCCGTCCCGTGCTCACGCCGCTGGCCATTGATCCCGCGCATCCGTTCCCACAACTGCTCAACAAGTCGCTGAACATGGTCGTGCAACTGGAGATGAAGCAGAACGGCCAGTTGCTCCAGCATCTCGCCGTGGTCCAGGTGCCGCGCGTGCTGCCGCGCCTCGTGCGCCTGCCGCGCCAGGACGAGCGCGCGGACTTCGTGTTCATGGGCGAAATCATCGGGCACTTTCTCGGCGACCTCTTCACTGGCACGACCATTCTCGGCTACTGCCACTTCCGCGTGACCCGCAACAGCGAACTCTACATTGACGAGGAGGACATCGAGAACCTGCTCAAAGCCGTGGAGGACGAACTGCACAACCGCCGCAAGGGCGACGCCGTGCGGCTTGAAGTGGAACACAACTGCCCGCCGGAAATTCGCAAGGCGCTGCTCGGCACGCTCCGGCTGGAGGACGAGGACGTGTATCTCATCGACGGGCCGCTCAACCCCACACGGCTGATGGCGATCTATCACGGCGATCATTCGCCCGAACTGCGGGACCCGCCATTCATTGCGCCCGTGGCCGCGCCATTCAAAGGCCAGCGCGACATGTTCGCCGCCATCGCCGAGCGCGACATCCTGCTGCATCACCCGTACGACTCGTTCAACAGCGTCGTCGAGTTTCTCGAACAGGCGGCGGTTGATCCGAAAGTGCTCGCCATCAAGCAGACGCTCTACCGCACCGGCGGCGACCCGCGCATCATCGGCGCGCTGATGAACGCGGTGAAGAACGGCAAGCAGGTCACGGCGGTCGTCGAACTGCGCGCCCGCTTCGACGAGGCGAGCAACATCCAGTGGTCACGGCAGCTTGAAGAAGCCGGCGTGCATGTCGTGTACGGACTCGTCGGCTACAAGATTCACGGAAAAATGTCGCTCGTGGTGCGCAACGAGAGCGAAGGCATCCGCCGCTACGTCCACATCAGCACCGGCAATTACAATCCCACGACCGCGAAGCTCTACACCGACCTGAGCTTCTTCACCTGCCGGGCCGACTTCGGCGAGGACACCACGAACCTGTTCAACCTGCTCACGGGCATCTGCCAGTTCCAGGGGATGCGGAAGTTCCTCGTCGCGCCGTTCGAGCTGCACGAGCGGATGATCGCCCTCGTGGATCGCGAGACGGAATTCGCGAAGAAGAAGCAGCCCGCGCGCATCATCCTCAAGCTGAACTCGCTCGTGGACCCGCAGACCATCCAGGCACTCTACCGCGCGTCGCAGGCGGGCGTGAAAATTGACCTGATCATTCGCGGCATCTGCTGTCTGCGGCCTAGGGTGAAAGGGCTGAGCGAGAACATCTGCGTGCGCAGCGTCATTGACCGCTTTCTCGAACACAGCCGCGTCGCGTTCTTCGAGAATGGAGGCCACTCGCAAGTCTTCGTCATGAGCGCCGACTGGATGCAGCGGAATTTTTTCCGCCGCTTGGAAATTGCCTTTCCCATCGAGGAACCGTCGCTCCGCAAGCGCATCTGCAACGAAATCTTCCCCATTCTGCTCGCGGACAACGTGAAGGCTTGGCTGCTCCAACCGGACGGCTCCTACCTGCGCGCCGAACCGGCGAAGGGCGAGAAGCCCTCGCGCAGCCAGATGGAATTCATCGCCCTCTCCGACGCGACCTCCAAGGTGCAGCGCAAGAAGACGACGCGCGTGCGGCGCTTCCCCGTGGTGGAACTGGCGCAGAGTCCATGGAAGTAGCCGTGAAGAAAGTAATCAGTAAATCAGTGTTTAGTCATCAGTCGCGTGGTCGTGTGTTTCACTGATTACTGACCACTGATTACTAATTACCGGCTCACCGCGTCTTCTCCCGCGCCAGCACCGCGCCGCCGGTGATGCCCGCGTTGTCGCCGAGCTTGGAGGCGATGATGTCCACGTTCCGAAAAGTTCCCGACAGCACATGCGCTTTCGCGCTCTTCACGATGGCCGGCATCATCTCGTCACTGAGCGCCTCAATCACGCCGCCGCCGAGCACGACGACTTCCGGGTTGAGAATGTTGACCAAGTTCGCGATGGCGATGCCGGTGTAATCCGCCGCTTCCTCGACAATTTTCTCCACCAACTTGTCGCCGCGCCGGATGGCCTTGCGAATGTCGCCGCTGCGCAAATCCTTCAAGTCATCGCCCAGCATGTCAGTCAGGATGCTCTTCTCGCCGCCCTTGATCGCGGCCTGGATGGCGCGAAAGATCGCGAGCCGGCTGGCGAAGACTTCGAAGCAGCCCTTGTTGCCGCAACTGCACTTCGGCCCGTTCACATCAATGACCATGTGCCCGATCTCGCCCGCCGTGTGGCTGCCGCCCGCGTAAAGCTCGCCGTTGATGATTAGCCCGCCGCCAATGCCGGTGCCGATAAAAACGCCCAGCACATGACGCGGCTTGGATTTCAACTCCTGCTCATACACGCCCAACATGCAGGCCTTGCAGTCGTTCTCCAGGAACACGGGCAGGTCGAGACGCTTCTCCAACTCCTTGACCAGCGGCACGTCCTTCCAATCCAGGTTCGGTGCGAACACCACTTCGCCGTGCTCGGGATCGACCGCGCCCGGCGCGCCGATGCCCACGCCGCGGATTTGTTTGGCGCTGAGATCGCACTCATCAATCACGTCGAGCACGCAGCGGGCGATGCGCTCGATGACGGCCTCCGGCCCGCGCTGCGGCTTGGTCGTGAACTTGGAAGTGCCGAGGGATTGCAGCTTGAGGTCGAACACGCCGGCGAGAATTTTCGTGCCGCCGAGATCGACGCCTATGACGTGCGTGCGTCCGTTGTTGTCAGCCATGATTTAAGGCGCGGCTTCGCAGCCGCAGAACAATTGCTTCGGGTTTCAACGCCAGCATCTTTTGCCAGCAGTCAGGGTGTGTCACGTAACAAATGGGCGTCGAAAAGAGAACGGTTCGTCGTGGCGTTCCGGCCCCGTTGCTTTGGTGTTTGAATTTCACCGGCCCTTTGGTGTTTCGTCTGCAAACTTGGAACCTGACTCATGCCGCATATTCACTACGCCATCGATTTCACCGTCGCGATCTTCGTCGTTCACGAGCGCAAGATTCTCCTCTGCCACCATCGCAAGCTGAACAAGTGGCTGCCGCTCGGCGGCCACGTCGAACTCGACGAGGAGCCGGAGCAGGCCGCTTTACGCGAAGCTCTAGAAGAAAGCGGCTTCGAGGTGGAACTGATCGGCGAGCGCCCGCCGACGACGGAGCCTGGCACGCGCGCGCTCATCGCGCCGCGCTTCCTCGACATCCACCGCATCAACGACGTCCACGAACACATCGGGATGATTTATTTCGCGCGCCCCCAGTCGGGCACACTCGCGCTCGCCGCCGCCGAGCACCACGACATCGGCTGGTTCACGAGCGAACAGCTCGACGCATTGCAGCCGCCGATGAGCAGCGCGGTGAAGTGGTATTGCCGCAAGGCGCTGGTGGAAGTGGGAAAGTGAAACAGTAATCAGTGGTCAGTAATCGGTGGAGCCTTGCCACCATGACACGATTCCCGTACGACAGCGCGCATTGTTCTGCATGAATTGACGCCATGACGCCCGAACCCACCGACCGCTCGCGGCTTTTCCTCTTCGGCAGTTTGCTGCTCGGCGTCTTCACGTTTGCGATCGTGCTGCTGTTTCACAACCTGGCCGACGGTGATCTCTGGGCGAAGCTCGCACTTGGGTCCGCCGTATGGAACCAAGGCCAACTACCGACCACTGATGTGTTCGCCTTCACGCCGGTGCTGCCGGTGTACGTGGATCACGAGTGGGGCTCGGGCCTGATTTTCTTCACCGTGCTCAAGTGGTTCGGTCCCTCCGGGCTGATGCTGCTGAAAGTATTGCTCGCGTTCATCGCGCTTGGGTGCGCATTCGCCATCGGCGCGCGCGCGAACGTTTCCTGGCCCTTGCTGCTCGCCTTGGTGCTGCCGTGCGCGTTCTGCGTTTTGCCGGGCTACGTGCCGGTCATTCGGAGCCACACCTTCACCTATGCGCTGTTCGCACTGACGCTGCTGCTGCTGGAACTGATTCGCGAAGGGAGACGCTGGCCGGCTTTCGCGCTCGTGCCGGTCATGGTGCTGTGGGTGAATGTTCACGGTGGCTTTGTCGCCGGCCTCGGCACCATCGGCGTCTATGCGGCGGTCTCCGTGATCGAGCGCAAGGGCATGGCGGTAATGCTGCCGACTTTCACCGTGTGCGCGCTGGCCACGCTGGTCAATCCGTACGGTTACAAATATTGGGGCTATGTGCTGCCGGCCGTTTTTCACAAGCGCCCGGACATCGCCGAGTGGCAGCCGATGCCGTGGTGGGGCGTGGATTCCTTTCTCGGTTTCCGAATCCTTTTCGTGCTCACCATCCTCGCGCTGATCGTGGGCCGTCGCACTACGATCCGTTCATGGGCCGGACTCGGCATGGTGTTCATCACCGTGTGCCTCGCGCTGAAGAGCCGTCGTCATGCGCCTTTTTTTGGCGTGACGGTGCTGGCGTTTACCGGGCCGTATTTCGCCTCGGCGTTCACGGCCCTCGCGCGCGCGGCGCGAGTGAAGTGGCCGCGTGCGCTCAATCCAGCACGGGCGGTCTTTGCTCTTCACATGATTGCCGCACTGGTCGTGATGAACTCGCTGCTCGCCGGCGCGTCCTTTCATCCGCTGGCCCCGGTGGGGCAATTCCCCGTGCGCGAGGCGGACATTCTCGCGCGTGCCGGTCTGGCTGGAAACCTCGCGGTCCCGTTTCACTGGGGCAGCTACGCGAGCTGGCGGCTGCACCCGAAAATCAAAGTCTCGATGGACGGTCGTTATGAAGCCGCCTACCCGGAATCCTCTTACGAAATGAACCGCGACTTTTTCGCGAAGCGCGGCGCGGACTGGGACCGGTTGCTGCAACGTCACGACGTGGATTTCATCATGCTGGAACTTTCCGCGCCCGGCCTGCGGCCAGAAGATTTTACCGCCAAAGATTTCGCGACCGTGTGGGCGCAGCCCGGCGTGTCGGCCCTGCTCGTCCGCCAGCGTCACGCGACGGCTCTCCAAAAAATCGCTGCGGAACTTCCGGCGGAAACAATTGAGCCTCTCGATCCCGCCATCCCGGCGGCCTGGCCGCGCTTTTAGCGCGGGCGATTTCACCAATCCATTTACTCCCGCGCCTTCGTGTGGAACTGTGCGCCCGCTGCGCGCCGTGCGTCGCGCAGTTTTTGAACAGTGAAATTCATCACATTGATGGTTTGTGTACTCCTGTACACGCGTGCCCATGCGGCGGTCCTGCTGCGGGAAACTTTTTTTTACCCGAACGGTCCGCTCGCCACCGTAAGCGGGGGCCTGTGGGCGCAGCACAGCGGCACCACACCTGAGCAAGTCAACGTCACCAGCGGAGCAGTGCAACTCACGTCGGGCGAAACAGAGGACGTGAGCCGCCCGCTCTTCGGCCAGC
>JANOAY010000237.1:0-2877 GCA_031411375.1 Pedosphaera sp.
GTGCGAGTGGCACAGCCTGATGCCGGAGCAGTCGCAACCAGCAGTCGGCGCTGTGCTAGATTTTGTGCTAGTTTCGGCTTTTTCTCGACGCACCAACATCAGCCGGCACTTCCCGCTTGGAACGCAGTCCAGACCAATAAAATCAATACTGTAATGCAATGTTGTGAGTGGGAATGAAAAGCCGGGAAATCGATGAAAACAGAATTTTGAGTCTAGCGCGTCTGCCAATTCCGCCACGCCGGCAACCAAGGGGCGAAATATAGGGAGGGCGTTCCCGGTGTAAAACGATTTGTTCGCGGCGCGCGGGCGGTGTTCAGTTGGCGGACTTGAACTCCGCTGGCCCGCCGCCATCACGGCGACGCGTCTAGAATCCCTTTCGACAATCCCGTGGACTTGATCATGCCGCGCACCACGATGCGTTCGTCGCCTTCGAGCTTGCCGTCCTGATTGGCGTCGAGGAGCAGCGCGCCGTCCTTGATGCGTTTCAGGCCGTCGCGCAGGGCGCGCGGGAATTTGCGTTTCACTTCGGGAGCCATGCCGAGATCGATCACCTGATCAGCAACGTGATCCTCCAGCGCGGCGCGCACGAGCGCGAGGTCGTCGTTCTTCGCGGGGATGAAGGCGATAACGACGCTGCCCATCTCGTTCGTGGTCTGCTCGCCCCACGTCATGTCGCGCGGCGGGCTGTGCGGGTTGCGCGGGTTGGCGGCGGAGTTGTCCCAGCTCACCACGGTTTCGAGCTTGGTGCCTTTGGGCAGCTTGATGCGCTGGCGATATTCGTATTGTTCCTGCCACGCGAAATCCCAGTCGGAGATTTTCAGCAGCAGCTTCTGCGTGCCGTCGGGCAGGTTCGCGGTCATCTGGAGCCTGCGGCCGATCTCGTGCGCGTGCCCGCCCACGGCGAAGGCCTCGCCGTCCACGGGCAGCACGAAGGAATCGCGCATGACGAAGTTCGACTCGCCGGCGGGAATGTAGATATCCTTCAGCACGCCGAAGTTCGGCGGGATGTTGATGGTGGTGTAACTCTTCGCGGGCGCTTCCTTGCCGAATTTCAAACGCACGGTGGTGGCTTCCTGCTCCGGCTTGCCGCTCGGATGAATGTGCGTTTGCAGGACAAGGTTCGCGCCCTTCGGAAAGTTCCACGCGAGATCGGACGGCAGCGTGAGCGTGCCGCCGCCCGGCGCCCACGCGACGATGAATTTCAGCCCGCTGGCGTTGAAGCCATTGTAGCCCACGCCGGGATCGGCTTCGTCACGCTTCAACGCCTCGCCCGTGGGATCAATGAACACGAGGATGTGATGCACGACGTTCGGCGCACCCGGGCGCAGCTCGATGCCGGTGACCCATTGATCATTGGTGAAGTTCAGCGGGAGAACGAAGTTGCGATAGACATCCTTGCCGGACGCCTTCACGACGTACGGCTCGGGCATGGTGAATTCCCAGTCCGGCTTGGTGATGCTGAAGTTCGCGGGCAGCTTCGGCGGTGCAGGCTTCCTCGCGGGATCGCCCTCGGGCGCGCCTTGTTCCTGCCAGCGGGCGAGCGTGGCAATTTGCGCGGCGGTCAGGCGGCGGTCATTCGACATCGCGGGCGACGCGGCGTCGGCATGCCACGGCGGCATCTCACGCGAGCCGGTCACGTCCACGATCTGGCGCACACGTTTCTTGGCGTCTTCATAGCTGGTCAGCGGGAAGGGGCCAACTTCGCCGGGGCGATGGCAGGTGGCGCAGTTCTGATAGAGGATGGGCGCGACGTGTTCATTGAAAGTGACCTTGGCCGGGAGCGCGGTTTCCGGCGCGGCGTGGAGCACGGCGGCGAAAGTGAAAGCTGCGGCAAGTGCGAGCCATCGAAAGTTGGAAGTGAGAACGGAGTAATGGGACATAAGTTTTTTGCTCATCGACTTGGCGTCACGACGAATGGAAGAGGCCGAATGTTTCAGGCCGCGCCCATGAGTCTTTTCACGCGCGAGGGTGTTTTGAATCTGGGCCAAAGTCAAACGCCGCCGCCCGATTGCGCCTGTTCACGGACGGGGGATTCCCAATAAGATCAGGCGTGCGCGCGTTGGATAATTTCGGCCAGAAGTTTTGCGGCAGGCTGGGCCTGTGCCTGCTGGCGCTCGTGTTGAGCGCGGGCTGCGGGCAGAAGCCGTCGTCCGCCAAACCGCCGCCGCACGCGGGCGCGGACGCGAACTGGTTTGAAGATTTCACCGCCGCCGCCAAGGTGGACTTCGTCCATCAGGCGGATGCGCCGGGGAATTTTCTGTTCTACGAGTCCATTGGCTCCGGCGCGGCGTTCCTCGATTTCGACAACGACGGCCGGCTCGACCTCTACTTGATTCACAACGCCCATCCCACCAACGGCGCCAGCAACCGCCTCTATCATCAGCAGGCCGACGGACGTTTTCGCGACGTAAGCGCCGGTTCGGGACTCGACGTGGCGGGCCACGGGCAGGGCGTGGCGGTCGGAGATCTCAACAACGACGGACGGCCTGAAGTCCTCATCACGGAGTACGACGGGGTGCGGTTGTTCCTCAACGCAGGGCAGGGGAAGTTCACCGACGTGACGACGGCGGCGGGGATCACCAATGCGAACTGGAGCGTGCCGGCGGCGTTCTTCGACTACGACCGCGACGGCTGGCTCGATCTCGTCATCGGCAACTATCTGGATTTGGACCCCACGCAGAAATGTCCGGACGCGAAGGGGCAGCCGGATTTCTGCGGGCCGCATGGATTTCACAGCACCATCACGCGGCTCTATCGCAATCTCGGCGCGGGCGCGGGAGCGTCGCCGCGCTTTGCGGATGTGACGGTTTCGTCCGGTCTCGCGCGGGCACCGGGCAAGGCGATGCAAATGGTTTGCGCCGACTTCGATGGCGACCG
>JANOAY010000238.1:0-2450 GCA_031411375.1 Pedosphaera sp.
GCTTGAGCTTCTGCTTGATTTCCGCGATGGCTGAGTAGGCTGGGCTGTTGCGCGGGCGCAAGGCGTCGGCGGAATTATCGAAACTCGGATGCCTCGAGAGCAGCGCCATGGCGCAGATAAACAACACAATCACCGTGCTCAACCACGGCAGCGGCACACGGCGGAACGCGCGCTCGGGAACGTGATGCCCCTCGTCGCTCTCCTGCGCGTGCGCGCGGCGGCGCATGAGCGGCGGCAAGTAGGCGTAGAGCATCACCACCGCCGCGAGCGCGATACCGATGGCGACGAGCGTGCCCAATTGTCCGAAGCCCGGCAGCCCCGCGAGGTTCAAGACGAGAAACGCGCCGCACGTCGTGACCGCCGACCAGAAGATTCCCGGCGCGGCCATTTTCTGAATCGCCGCGACCGAGAGCTTCGGATGACTGCGCGATTCCTGATACAGCACGATGCCAAAATCCTCCGCCAGCCCGAGCAGGATGGACGCGAAGCCGAGGCTGATGATGTTGAGCGTGCCGAAGATGAGTCCGCCCAGCGCCATCGTGCCGCCGAGAATCAGCAACAGCAGCGCGGTCAGCCAGAGCAACGGCTTGAGACGCCGATGCGTGAGATAGAACAGCGCGGCAATGACGAGCAGCGTCGCGCCCGACGGCCCGGCGAGGTCGCGTTTCAAACCGGCGGCAATTTCCGCCGTGAATGCCGGGCGTCCGGTGTAACGCACCTTCATCGAGTCCGTCAGTTGCGCCGCGTGCAGCGCGTTGGTCACGAGCGTGTTGACCTCTTCCAGCCACTTCGTGCATTTGCGATAATCCGAAATCACCGGTCGCGCCTCGACGAAGACGACGCGGAAGGTGCCGTCCGCCGAGACGAAGAAATCCTGCCCTTCGCCGAGCGCGCTCGCGCCGCTGATGGTCTCAGGCAGTTGCGTGAGGCCAAACGGATCGTAGCCGCGCCGCGCGAGGTCCACCGGCGAGAGCGATGTGGTGAGCGCCTCCTGCGCGTCGCGCAAGAGCACGGGCAGATTCGCATCGGCGAGCCGGTTGGTCAGCGTGGCGAAGACGGACGGCGGTTGGTTGAACCACGCGTAGGCGATGAGTTCCGCCGACTGGCCGGGATTCTCCAGCCACAGCGGCTGCCAGGTGACCTGCCGCGTGAGATTCGTGGCGGCGCGCAACGCCTGGGCGATGCCGCGCGCGGCATTCTCCGCCGCCTCGGGGTCTTCCGAGTTCAGTGTGATGATCAACTCGCGTCCGTTGGAGAAATTCGTCTGGTAAAGTTTGATCCCGCGCACGACCGGAAACTGATCCGGCAGCAGGTTCAACACTTCGACATCGAGCCGCAGACGCCACAATCCG
Source organism: Pedosphaera sp. (assembly GCA_031411375.1). GTDB lineage: Bacteria > Verrucomicrobiota > Verrucomicrobiia > Limisphaerales > SIBH01 > JANNGC01. The sequence continues at coordinate 1,353 of JANOAY010000238.1, forward strand.
AACGCCATCGGAATGACGAGCAACAGCCAGAGCCAGTGGCGGGAGAGTTTCATCGGGGCGAGGCGAGCAAGTTTAATGACCTATGTTCGACGCATGGTTAAATGGTCGATAAGCCGCGCTCAAACTCTGCGTAAAATCTCCAGACGGCTGCTCCATGCTGTAGCCTCTCAAGGTCATTCGTAATTTGCTCAATCTCATTGATGACTGCGTAAACTCGCTCTCGGACTTCTGCCACAAGCTCCACATGGTTGCGCCAGCCGAAATGTTCGGCGCGCAATACAGTGCAAAGCAAGTCAACCGCATCCGGTTTGCCACGTAATCGATCCAAGGCGACAGGCACTAGGATGTCAGTGTCACTGCCCATATCGAGGAAGCGAACAATCGCGGCGTCGGGCAAGTCACCAATCGGTGTGCGGCGAATCTCGTGACGCTCACGAACCAAGCTTCCCGCACCGTCGGGTGCAACGCCCCAATCTACGCCTGTCAGTTCGGCGAGTGATTTAGATTTGTCGATGTCGGTGGAAACTGGCATGGCATCGACGGCTCAACTACGGATTCAAAAACCCCGAAACCGTCTCGCCCGTCTTCGGATTCTCCAGCTTGAAGCCGTGTTGCGCGGTGAGTTGAAACACGAGCGGTGCGGGGGGCTTGGTGCCGTTCAATGCGCGCGCGAGGTGGACCCAAATCTGATCCGCGTCCGGAACGCCGTGGCCGTGATGGAAGCGGCGTTGCTGGATGTATTTCAGTTCCCATTGCGCGCCGCGGCTCTGCACGTTCACGAAGGGCAGGGGATTCTTGGTCAGTTGCAGCATCACGCGGTCGCCGCGCGTGGCCAGCAGCAGTTCGCCCGCGAACTCCGGCTTGTCGCGCTCGCGCCGCCACACGGCCTGGCCCTGCCGCTGCGTCCAGCCCGGCTCGGACAAGTTGACCGGAGGCAGATCAGGAGTGGTGCGGCAAGAGCAGAGCAGCAGGGCGAGAATGACGAACGAGCGGAGCGCCGGTCTCCGACCCGGCTCGGTCAGAGCAGCCCAAACACGCCGGGTCGGAGACCGGCGCTCAGGGCCATTCGTCATTGGAGAATTCATCATTCCCTAATCT
>JANOAY010000239.1:0-6378 GCA_031411375.1 Pedosphaera sp.
TTGCGCTGAATCACTGAGTCGAGCGACGCTTTGCCGCCGCCGTGGATCAGCACGATGAGCGCGAGGCCGATGGCGAGCAGGTGATATTCAAACCCCTCGCCTTTCTGGTTGCCATACCAATTCATGAAGAACCCGTTGGCGGCGGTCGTGGTCAGGACGGCGACGACCATGACCGTGGCGATGCCGAACGCGGCCACGCGGCTGAACAATCCGGCAATCAATCCCAGCGCACCGGCGAACTCCGCAAGAATGGCGGCGAACGCGAACACGGCGGGGATGTGCATCGTGCCGGTGAAGCCGTTGCCGCCGAACCAGCCGAGCATCTTCTGCGCGCCGTGCGGGAACATCACGACGCCGAGCATGAGCCGCGAGATAAGCGGCGCGGTGTGGTTGTTCGTTTTGAACAGGAGTTGGAGTGCTTTCATAATTTGAACGATCAGTTGAGGTGGACGGTGATGGTCAGGATTTCTTGGAGGTGGCTCGGCGAGGTTTCGAGACGCCGCCGAACAGCTTTCCTTCGGCCGCCCAATCACTGGCTTTCACATCTTCGAACAGCACGTAGATGTATTTCGCATCAGTGCCGGTATTGCGGACGATGCTGTCAGTGATCTCGGCGGCCACCTTGGCTTTCTGTTTATGGGTTTTGCCTGTGAACCAGGCGACTCTTACGACGGGCATAGGATTACTCTCCTTTGGTTTTGGTTGATTGGAATTCGCGATACGTCTTCGGCTTACCGGCTTGGATTCAGGAACAGCCCCACGCCGATCTTCGCTGCTTCCGAACCGGTCACGGGATGCAGGAAATTCTTCTTGGTCTCGTCAAGCTCGACAGCGACAGGCTGGTCCGAGACTTGGGTGTTGATGAGTTCGAGAAACGAAGAATCGATGTCCTTGAAACCGAGGTTCGCACCAGTGCCGGAACTGGCCATCTTTTTGTTCGCGGCGAGGAGGCTGTTGATCACCTTGTAATGCACTCGTTGCTTCTCGGGAGCGGTCGGCTGCCCGCTTCCTTGTGTTGCGGCGTCCGGGTCGCGTCCCGCCGACGCACCGCTCTGGTAGGTCCAGACGTAGTTGCCGTTGGCGATCACGTTGTCGCGGAAGTCGAAATCGTCGGCGATCTCGCTCGTCCAGACGCCCGATCCGTAGGCGCCGTGGACAAAGCAGTTTCGCATCGAGTGCCCGCGACTGCCGCCCGTCCAGAAGACCACCGTCAACTTCGCGTTGTAGAAAACGCAGTGGTGGAGCTGGATTCCGGAGCCGTGCGCGAGGATTCCGAGATGGTTCGGGCTGGTCACCTTGTCTCCGGCGAAAAGGCACTGCGCGATTTCCAAGTCGTCCAACTGCTTGCCCATTCTCCCGATCGGATAAACGCGGACGAGCATTCCGGGCTTGGGCGACTCAACCACCGGTGCGCCCAACAGCTTGAGGCCGCGAATCGTGACGTGGCTCGTCTCCATCAACATGCCAAAGATCAGTCCCCTGGCCTTCGGTCCGGTCAGCGGCAGCGTGTGGATCAGTGTGGGCATTCGTCCCGTGTGCCAGTCCGGGTCGTCAGGCAGCACCTCAGCACGAATCGTGAGGCGGTCAGTCTTGGTGAAGCTGCGTCGCGTCGGTTTGAACGTCGCGGTTTCACCGACGGAGTACACCCCCTCAGAAAGAATAACGGTCATCGGCCCGGTTCCTTCCGACTGGCTCACGCGCCGTCCCGCCTCGGCCAGAGTCTTGAGCGGGCTGTCCTTGGTTCCCGAGTTCGTGTCCGCACCGGTCGCAGGATTCAGATAAATGGTGTCGGCCGCTGTCGTCGCTGGTTTCGCTTCCGGCTGCTGGGCGAACAGTGATCCTGCTCGCAGGACGGCGGCTCCGGCTGCCGCGCTGAAAGCGGCCTTGATGGCATCTCGTCGGTTCATAATCTCGTTCCTTTTGGTTTAGTTGACGGGTGAAAAGGTGAAGCCGACTTCGCCGCCATGACCCTTCGCATAGGCGAGTTGGATTGTCAGTTCGGCGAGGGGTTCGAGGTAACGCGCATTCGTGAGCGAGCCGGTGTCAAACGCGCTGAAGCCGGCATCTTTCGCCAGTTGCACGACCTCGGCGTTTGCCGCCGCATGATTGCCGGCAATCAAAACCGACGGAAGCGACTTCGCGCCGGAAACTGCCTTCGCGAGCACCTGGGCGAGAACCGTGTTGAGAGCTTTGACGACGTGCGCCTGTGGAAAGGCGGCTTGCACGGCTTCGCCCGCTGAGGTCGTGTGCCCGAGGGTCAGGGCCATAAAGTCGGGCGTGAGCGGGTTGGTGACATCAATGACGGTTTTTCCGGCGAGGCTGCCGACCTTGGCAGCAATCGCAGTGACCTCGGAAAACGGCACTGCGAGGATGACGATGTCGGCAGACTTGGCGGCCTGAGCGTAGTCCGTGACGGTGATACCCGTGAGCTTGGTGCGAGTCTGCTCGGGATTGCGCGAACCCAGAGTGACGTTGTGTTTGGAGGCAAAGAGACGGGCGAGATTGCCGCCGATGTTGCCCGAACCGATGATCGTGATGTTTTTCATGTGAGCAGTATTCCGTAGCCGAGCCGGTGCTGAGAAAGACCATGATTCTTGCCTCAGCATAACCAAAGGGTATGCTCAACCGCGCATGGAACTCCGCCACCTCCGTTATTTCGTGGCCGTGGCCGAGGCTGAAAACGTCTCGCGCGCCGCGCTGAAACTTCACGTTTCGCAACCGGGATTGAGTCGGCAAATCCGCGATCTGGAAGGAGAACTCGGTTTTTTGCTTTTGGAACGGAGCGCCAAATCCGTGCGCCTGACCGATGCGGGCCGCGTGTTCCTGACCGAATCGCGCGCCGTGTTGCAACGTGCGGACGAGGCGGTGAAAGCGGCGCGAGCCATCGCCAGTGGCCATCGTGGCGAACTCCACATCGGCTATGGGCCAACCCTCACGGGGCGCATCTTGCCACCCGCGTTGCAAGCTTTTCAAACCGGGATGCCCAGCGTGCGAGTTAAGCTGCACGATTTATCCACTGAAGAAATGCTGGCCGGTTTGCACGCTGGCCGATTGCAAATCGCCTTCCTCGTGCGCCCGCGGACGGCTGCGTTGCGCGGATTGCGGTTCGAGGAACTGATGCGCGATCCGCTGCGTCTCGCGGTCGCACCCAATCACCCGTTCGCTCGGCGGCGCGTCGTGGCCCTGGCGGACGCCGTGCGCGAACCCTTCATCGTCTACAGTCGCAAGGACTATCCCGACTATCACGAATTGCTGGCGCGCGTGTTCTCGGCGACCAAGGGCCGACTGCGTATCGCTGAAGAAGCCGACGGCGGTTCCAGTCTGATTTCCGCCGTCGCTGCGGGTAATGGAGTCGCGTTAATGCCGGACTCCTTGGCCTGCATCGCGGGAGCACGCTTGAAACTCCTGCCCCTGACACCCGCGCCCAAGCCTTTGTCCATAGGCATCGTTTCGCCTCAAACCGGGAAAACCACCGCCGCGGAAAGCTTCTTGAAGTGCGCCAAGGAAGTGCTTTCGGGGAAATGACAAAAGTTCGGAGATTGCGATTTTTCCGAAATCGCTGCGTCAACGGGCCTGGGCTTTTGGCACCGTTCTGAGCGAGTGCTTGGTTGTGCGTGTTTTCACTTCGGAGCGGGGTTTTAATCCAAGACGCCGGACGAGGCGACACGATAGATTGAAAAGATGAAAGTCACCCGTCGGCCCGTCGCCACCAGCCGGTTGTCCGCCTCGGCCCGGTGCTTCGCGCGTCTCATTCTCTTCAGCCTGGGCCTCGTCGCCGTCGGCCTCGCCCAGACCGGCGCGGCGGAAAAATCCGGTGCCAATCCGAAGCCACAACTCCCGCGCCCGGACGGGAAAGCCGCCGACCAGACGAAGAAGGTGAAGGTCTTCATCCTCATGGGGCAGTCGAACATGGTGGGCATGGGCGACATCTTGCCCGAGGACAAGCCGGGCACGCTCACTACGCTCACGAAGAAGGAGCAGCGGTATCCGTTTCTCCTCGATGATGCCGGCCAGTGGACGGTGCGGAAGGATGTTTATTACTACGATGCGCGGGTGAAAAAGGGCGGCGCGCTCACGGCGACCTCGAATGGCAACGCCATCGGGCCGGAACTGGGCTTCGGCTTTGTGCTGGGCCAGTTGCTCGATGAGCCGGTGCTGGTTTTGAAGAGTTGCATCGGCAACCGCAGCCTCGGCTGGGACCTGCTGCCGCCCGGCAGCGAGCGTTACCAGGCGGAAGTCACCGAGCGCGGCGGCGCGAAAGTCACGAAGGTCTTCGCCGGCTACAAGGACAAGCCTGACTCATGGGTGATGAACAAAGCCAAGGGCCTCGCCACCGAGCCGCCGCCGTGGCTCGACACGAAAACCGGCAAACCCATCGAGTGGTATGCGGGCAAACAATACGACGACGACATGACGAACGCGAAGGCCGCGCTCACGAACCTCGCGAAGATTTATCCCGGCTACCAAGGTCAGGGCTACGAAATCGCCGGGTTCGTGTGGTGGCAGGGCCACAAGGATCAGAACGCCGTCCATGCTGCGCGCTATGAGCAAAACCTTACGCGGCTCATCCCGTCGCTGCGCAAAGATTACAACGCGCCGAACGCGAAGTTCGTCCTCGCCACCGGCTGCGGTAATCCCGGGCGCGCGAGCTTCGGGCTGCAAATCGCCGAGGCCCAACTCGCCATCGTCGACTCGAAGAAGCATCCTGAATTCGCCGGCAACGTGCAGGCGGTGGATTCGCGCGACCTGTGGCGCGAGGCGGATGTTTCGCCGAAGAACCAGGGCCATCATTACAACCGCAATGCGGAGACGTACATGGAAACCGGCCTGCGCCTCGGCTGGGCGATGGCAGAGCTGCTCGGCAAGGCGAAGTGAACAAGCACATCCAACGATGCACCGCACCATGTTCAAAAATCTTTCATCTCTGCGCCGGCTTCTCGCCGGTCTTCTGGCCGCATTGGCCGTGAGCCTTTCCATTTCGTCCGCCGCTGACGAGACGGAATTGGAATCGCTCCGCAGCCGCGCCGGCAGCGGCGATGTCAAAGCGCAGTTGGATTTGGCGATCCGCTATCGCGACGGCAAGGGCGTCGCGAAGGATGATGCGCTGGCCATGCAGTGGGCGCATCGCGCGGCGGACAAGGGGAACGCAGAGGCGATGGATTTCGTCGGCCACGCTTTTCTGCGCGGCAGCGCCATCAAGGGAAACACGGCGATTGCCTTTGGCTATTTCAAGGCAGCGGCGGGGAAATCGGCGCAGGCGGCTTTCAATCTCGGCCAGTGCTACTTCGGCGCGCAGGGCACGGAGCAGGATATTCCCAAGGCGCTCGACTGGTGGAAGAAGGCGGCGGCGAAGGGCCACGGGCGCGCGGCCTCCACGGCGGCGATGGCGTTGCTCTCCGGCGAAGGCGTCGCGCCGGATGCGGCCGAGGCGCGGCGGCTCGCCGAGCGCGCGGCGGAGTTGAACGATCCGTCCGGCCTCATCGTGCTCGGCGAAATTCAGTTCCAGGCCGGCGAACTCGACGCGGCGAAAGCGAATTGGACGCGCGCCTCGAAACTTCATCCCACCGGAGCCACAGGCCATCCCGCGCAGCCCTCCGGCCATGCCTCCGCGCAGCAGGGCACCGACCTCCTCAAGCTCATCGAATTCCGCCGCCGCAAAAGCGAACCGGGCAAATTCGCTTTCGTGCCGATGCCGCACATTCATCAGGGCTACAACAACTGCGGGGCCAGCGCCTGCGCCACGTTCGCGCGATTTCAGGGCGCGAAGATCGGCGGCTGGGACTTCAAAAAGCTTTGCCCCTCGCCGCTTGGCACCGGCACCGACTGGTGGCACCTGCTCGACGCCTCGGCGAAAATTGGCCAGCGATGGAAGCTTATCACCTTCACGCCGGATGACGCGGGCTTCGAGGAAGCCACCGTCATGTTGAAACGTGAACTCGATGCGGGCCGGCCCGTCGTCGTGGATTTCAAATACATCGGCCCGGAGTATCCCGGCGGCTTCGCGGGCCACACGCTCAGCGTCTGCGGCTACCTCGCGACGGAGAATCTCTACATCCTCTGCAATCCCGCCGTCGCCACGCCCGGCCTCCAGCTCATCACCGCCGCCGACCTGAAAAACTTCTGGCGCTCGGACTACTACGGCTCGCGCGCCAAGGCCGTGCTTTCGCGGCCCGCCTTCGTCATCGACAATCCTTAAAACTCAAAAGTCATGAAACTCATCCTCACCCTCTCTGCGCTCCTCGGGCTTTTTTGTGGCCAATCCTTCGCGGCGGAGAAGAAGCCGCTCAAGGTCTTCATCCTCGCCGGCCAGTCGAACATGGAGGGCCACGCGAAGATCGAGACGTTTGATTACATCGGCGACGACCCGGCCACCGCGCC
>JANOAY010000240.1:0-3389 GCA_031411375.1 Pedosphaera sp.
AACGGATATGCCCCGCGCCTCGCTGGTGCCCGGCGCTCCGAGAAAGGCGACGAACCTCTGGTCGCGTCTCAACGATTCTGATCTCTGGATGCGTCACGAGGCGCGTGTGGAGCTGGAGAGCCGGCCAGCCAGCGAGTGGGCCGAGCGCGCGCTGACGGAAGCCAAACCCACGGCGGCGTTCACCGCGCTGCTCGCGTTGAGCCGGTGCGGCGACCGCGCGGTGCAGCCGCGCCTCGTGGCGCGCGTGAACGAACTCACCAGTCCCGGCCTGAGCGCGGAGCAGAAGCTGATCGCGATTCGCGCGCTCTCGGTCAGCTTCATTCGCCAGGGAAAACCGGATGAAATCATGGCGCCTCAGACGCTCGCGATATGGGAGCCGCTCTTTCCCGCAGCGGATGCGCGCGTGAACCAGTCGCTCTGTGAACTGCTCGTCTATCTCGTCTCCACGAACATTGTCGCGAAAACCATTCCGCTCTTCGCCGGCGCCGCGACGCAGGAGGAAAAATTTCACTATCTGTTCACGCTGCGGTCGGTGACGAACGGCTGGTCGCGCGCGGATCGCAAAACGTATTTCGACTGGCTGCGGCGCGCGCGCACCGAGTTCAACGGCGCGAACATGCTGCCTACCGCGCTCAATTACATCCGCGCCGATGCGGAGTCCACGTTGTCCAATGGCGAGCGCGACGCGCTGAAAGAAACGCTGGCCGCCCTCGATCAGCGCACGCCCGCACCGGCGGCGACGGCGGCGCGGACGTTCGTGAAGGAGTGGGCGATGAAAGATTTGGAATCCGCACTGCCGTCCGTCGCCCTGCGCCGCGACGCCGCGCGCGGCAAAAAGTTGTTTGCGGAAACCGGCTGTGCGCAATGCCACCGGCTCGGCAGCGAGGGCGGCTTCATCGGTCCCGACCTCACCGCCGTGTCCTCGCGCTTTGATCGGCGCACGTTGCTGGAGAGCGTCATCGAGCCGTCGAAGGTGGTGGCGGAAGTGTACCGCCCCGTGACGGTCACGCTGAAGTCTGGCGCGATTTACGACGGACGCGTGGTGAGCGAGGACGCGCAGAGCCTGGTGCTCGCCATCAATCCTGCGGACCCCGATCAGCGCCGCCGTCTCGTGAAAGCCGACATTGCCGAGCAGCGCGTGTCGGAGCTTTCGCCCATGCCCGCCGGACTGTTCGACACGCTCACGCGGGAGGAAGTTTTGGATTTGCTCGCGTGGGTGGAGTCGGGCGGCGACACCCGGCACGCTCACTTCCGCAAATGAGTTTGTTCCCATGAACACCGCGTCACAAAATCTTCCGCATCATCTCAAAGTTCTGCGCGAGCGGCTCGAACACCCGACGGATTACGAGAAGGCGTTGCACTACTTCCTGGAAGAGTTCGCGGGCGACAAGCCGTTCGTCACCGCCAGCGATCCGGTGGAGTCGCCGACGCTGGTGGCGATTCTTTCGCGCATCGCCACGGGCGCGCTCGGGCGGGCGGCGGAAGTGGAGAACGCACGCGTCTCGCATCTGGTGGCGCACCGTTTCTACCACGGCAACGCCGCGCTGGAGGGGCGCGTGGTGCTGTTCTTTTACTTCGTGGAAGCGGGGCAGGGGCTGATGGCGATCATCCCCGGCATTCAAGGCCCGGTCGAGGTCGCGCGCTTCCGCATCCCGGCGGGGCTGATGAATCCGGGGTTGAACTGAGGCCGGGCGCACGGAGGAATTTTTTAACCACGGATGACGCGGATAACGCGGATGACTGCGCTTCCATCACTGACGTGGCAATGGCGCGGCGAAACTTCCTGCCACTCTTCGTTGGCGTAGCGTGCTGCGGGTTGAAAACCCGCGCGCCTATGGAATCAGCCGCTGGAATTTGATCCGCCGCACGTAGCCGTAATTGCTCTCGGTGATGATCATGTTGCCAAACGGATCGGTGTTTGCGCAGCGCACGCGCGAGACTTTCGGCGTCGTGGGATTCGCATAGAACCACTGGCCGTCGCCCACGCGCCGGTGGTTGGCGTCGCTGCCGTTCATCCAGAGATGAATGAGGCCCGCCGGGTCCACGTACCAGATGCGGTTGCCGGGCGAGTGTTCGCCGATGAAGTAGCCGCCGTTCGGGAGAAACCACACCGAGCGCGGAAAGCTCAGTCCGGTCAGCAGCGCGAGGCCGCCGTCGCCACCGCCGGGAGAATTCGTCTGAAAGCCGTTGCCCGCGATGGGCGTGAGCACGCCCGGGCCGCCGTTCGGTGTGAAGCGATAGACGCGATGCGCGTTGCGGTCGCTGATGTAGAGGTCGCCCGTGCTTTCGTCGCCGATGATGTTGCCCATGTCGCCGAATCCGGTGCGGACGACGCTGACGCCGCCGGTGGGCGTCCACATGTTCAAGTTCGTGACCTCGGTGGGACCGCTGCCGAAGTAGATCAACTGCTCGTCGCTCCGGACCCAGAAGGCGCGGCCGTCGCCCATCGGCGCGGTGGTGAAGAAGGTGGTCATCCAGCCGTTCGTGTCCACCTTGCGCGCTTTGCCGTTCGCGGTGTCGAGGATGTAGAAGGTGCCGTCCGCGCCCATCCAGCCGCTGTTCGGATTGTTCAGATGCAAGTTCGTCGCCCAGCCCGAGTCGCCGTTCGTCCCCGCGAGGTGCGTGCCGGCGTAGGTGGTGAGCCGTCCCTCCGGCGTGACTTTCAAAATGGCGGAACTGCGCTGGTCCACGATCAGCACGTTGCCCTGCGCGTCGCCGAAGGCAATGTGCGGACGCGAGAGGCTGACGTTCGTGGCCCATGCGCCCTCGAAGCTCGGCGACCAATGGCTCACGTCCGTCTGGGACGCGCCGCTGCCCGCGACCGTTTCGAGGACGCCGTAGGAGTTGAGCAAGTTCGTGAAGTGCAGCGGCGCGTTGGTGGAAATGTCCACGGAGACGAGACGCACAAACGTATTGCTCGCCCCGAGCGGCACGGTGGCGCGGCCGGCGGAGTTCGTGGTGAAGTAACTGCGGCCAATCGTCCACGCGCCGGTCGCGATCCCGGTCAGGGCGGGGGAAGTTTCAATCGTCACCACGCCGGCGGGGAAGGCGTTCGTCCACGTCAGCAGGCCGCCCGGTCCCGCGCGCTGGAGGCCGAGGTCGGCGGCGAGGACCGCCGGCAGCAAGGCGAGGAACACGCCCCAGCGTGTGACCGCGCGCGCGGCGGAAGTCATGGTCGTTCGGCGAACTTGGATTTGCATGGATGAAAATTTTTACCATACGGCGGCCCGTTCAGACAGCGGCAAGTGCATGATGACAGTTTTTCAACGGCGGCTTTCCCTGCGCGCGGCGGTCTCGTAACGTCCGCCCGCTTTGTCAGCCGCACTTTACAATTTGCTGCCTCCCGAGGGCGACGTGAACAGCGACACGTTGCTCGGCGGGTTCCTCGA
>JANOAY010000241.1:0-2425 GCA_031411375.1 Pedosphaera sp.
CGTGCGAGAGCCGGCGGTATTCGTCGTAGTGCGGACGGCACAGCACGCCGTGCGGGCAAAGCCGCTTCGCCTCGAAGCACGCCTGCCCCGTCACCACGCCAAATTTCTTCGCGATGCGATTGGCCGCGATGACAATGCCGTCGCCGCGCCGCCCGCCGCCGACCCACACGGGACGCCCCTCCAGCTTCCGGTCGAGCGCGATTTCGCAACTCGCAAAGAAGCTGTCGCCGTCCACATGCAGGATGCGGTTCGTGCCCATGCGCGTCGGACAGGTTAGTCCCGCCGCGACCGTCGCCAAGAAAGGAAGTTGGAAATAGTTTCGGGGACGGACGGTATTTGTCCGGTGGGGATCTGGAACCGGCATTCTCTGGTTGAAATTGTCTTTCAGGCAGCGGCACATTTTGCGCGCCACCAATGGATATCGCGCCTCACCCTGAATACGAACGCATCCTGGCCGCCGTGCGCCCGCTGGTCGCCCGCGCCGCCCCGGTGAGCGGGGATTTCTTCCGCTGTGTGTCCCATGAATTCGCCCACGATTTTGTCTCTGGCGAAGGTGCCCGCCTCCACGGCGGACGGTGGAATGGCCAGGGTCGGTTCCGCGCCGTGTACCTGAGTGACTCGCCGGAAACGGCCCTCGGCGAATATCTGGCCCGCGCCCGGCGCATGAACCTTCCCGAAGCGGGCGAACTCCCGATGGTCATGACGGCCGTGCGGGTGAAAGTGCGCCAGGTGCTGGACGCGAACGAAGCCACAGTCTCGGCCGCACTCCGGCCCTGGCTCGCGATGGAGCGCCGGCACTGGCGCGTGACGCAACAAACGCGCGAGGCCATCTCGCAAGCCATCGGACGGGCCGTTTGCGAACTCGGCGCACAAGGTCTCCGGGCCGGCTCCGAATCCGTTCCGGGCGGGCGCAACCTGGTCGTTTTCCCGGACGCTTTTGGAACAGGTGACGAACTGATCGCGCCCAGACGGCAACACTGGCCCTAAATTACTTCTTGAACTATTTCATGGTTCAGCCGATACCTTTTCCATGAGCGCAGCCGTCGCAGAACGTCCGAAAGCCAAAGCCGCCTCCCGAGGCACCGCCGAAGTCCTGATGCAACTCCGTGAGAAGCTGGGCTGGAGCCGCAACCTTCTCGCGCACGTCATGAACTGCTCCGACCGCGCCCTCGTGAACTGGGAGCAGGGCGAGCCGATGAGTCCCATCTACGCCGCCCGGTTGCGCGAACTGCAGGACATCCACGACAAGGTTCGAAAAATCGTGAAGCCCAAAAACGTGGGCGACTGGCTCAAGGGCGAGATGGAGGAATTCGAAGGCCGCAGTCCCGCTGAGCTGATCCGGCGCGGCGAAACCGGACGGCTCTGGGAATCACTCTACTTCCTCCAGTCGGGCCAGCCGGATTGAGCGGCCCCGGCCCTCCGCTGCTTTCGGCCGGCCTTCGCTCGCGGCAGGAGTCAGTTTGGGATTTGGTGTTTGGTGTTTCTCCCCCCATGTGTAACTTCCGCGCACCATGAAATGCGCGTGCGCGCTGCTTTTAAGTTTGCTGACTATGACTTTGAACCTGACCGCTGCTGATTCGTCCCCGTCCGGCTCCGCTCCGTCCATTCCCAACGATGTTCGTTTCGTCACCTTGGACAACGGCTTGCAACTCATCATCCGCGAGGATCGCTCGGCGCCGGTCGTCTCGGCGCAGGCGTGGTGCCGCGCGGGTTCCATCAACGAAGGCAAGTGGCTGGGCGCGGGGTTGTCGCATGTGCTGGAGCACATGCTGTTCAAGGGCACGACCAATCGCGGGCCGGGTGTCATCGACAAGCAGGTGCAGGACGCGGGCGGTTACATGAACGCCTACACGTCGTTCGACCGCACGGTCTATCACATCGACGTGCCGAACACGGGCGCGAAGATCGCCGTGGATATTCTCTGCGACATCATGATGAACGCCACGCTCCCCGCCGACGAACTGGGCAAGGAGATGGACGTGATCCGCCGCGAGATGGACATGAACGTGGATGATCCGCGCCAGCGTTCCGCGCGCCGGCTCTTCGAGGTCGCTTACACGCAGAGTCCGTATCGCTTCACCGTCATCGGCTATCCCGACATCTTCAACGACCTCCAGCGCGAGGACATCTTCAACTACTACCGCGAGAAATACGCGCCCAACAACGTGTTCTACGTCGTGGTCGGCGACATCAACGCCAAGGAAGTGGAGGATCAAATCCGCGCCGCCTACGCCAAGTCCAAGACGCGCCCCATGCCGTCGATGCCGCTCGTGGAAGAATCGAAACAGGTCGCACCGCGCGAAGTCATCGAGGAGGCGACCGTCGAACTCGCGCACATGCACATGAGCTGGCACATCCCGGACGTGCGGCATCCCGACATGCCGCTCATCGACGTGCTGGCGACGTTGCTGGGCAATGGCCGCAG
>JANOAY010000242.1:0-3162 GCA_031411375.1 Pedosphaera sp.
TTCACGATGGCCGCGAGCTTCTTGGCTTCGGCGAGATTCAGCGTGGCGGGCTTGTCGCTCAGCACGTCGAAGCCATGTTCCAGCGCCATCTTGGCCGGCGGGAAGTGCATGTGGTTCGGCGTGACGATGGCGATGAAATCCATGCGCTCGCCGACGGGCAGCTTGGCCTCGGCTTTGATCATTTCCTCGTAGGTGCCATAGCAGCGAGCGGCGGGCAGGAAGAAGTCCGCGCCACTGGCCTTGGAGCGTTCGGGGTCGGAAGAGAAAGCGCCGCAGACGAGTTCAATCTGCTGATCAATGGACGCCGCGATGCGATGCACCGCGCCGATGAAGGCTCCGCGTCCGCCGCCCACCATGCCGTAACGAATTTTGCGACTCATAAAATTGTGTTCCGTCTGTGCGTTGTTTCTCTTTAGTCGTGTGTTCCCGCCAAACTTTGTTTGCGTGGAAAATCGCGCGGACTCTATATTCCACGCCAATTGCGAGTCAACGGTCTGCAAGTTGCGGAAGGGAATCCGCAGGCCAGGACCGGGCAACCCGCAGAAAATCACATGGCCAATTTCACCACCGCGCAACTCGCGGAAAAACTCGGCGCGGAACTGGTCGGCGACGGCGCGCTTGTCATCAATGGCTTCGCGCCTGCCGACGCGGCGCAGGCGGGACATCTCACATTCGCCGAGAACGAAGCCTATCTCGCCAAGGCCGAACAGAGCGGCGCGTCCGCCATCCTCGTTGGCGACAAAATGACTTCGACGTCGAAGACGCTGCTGCGGATGAAAAACCCGCGCGTCGGTTACGCAAAGGTGCTGCCGCTTTTCTTCTCCGAGCCGCCGCTGGCTCCGGGCCTTCACCCGACGGCGGTGGTAGCAGCTTCGGCGCAAGTTGACCCCAGCGCACACATCGGGCCGCACTGCGTCGTCGGCGAGCGCGTGATGATCGGCGCGCGCACCGCGCTGCTCGGCGGCGTGAATGTCGGCGATGATTCACGACTCGGCGATGACGCGAAAATTTTCCCAAACGTCGTCATCTATCCGCGCTCGCAGATCGGAAACCGCGTCCGCATTCACGCCGGCACTTCCATCGGAGCGGATGGTTACGGCTACGTCTTCGACCAAGGGCAGCAGCTCAAAGTGTTGCAACTCGGCAACGTCATCATTCACGACGACGTGGAGATTGGCGCGAACACCTGCATTGACCGCGCCGCGCTCGGCTCCACCGTCATCGGACGCGGCACGAAGATCGACAACCTTGTGCAGGTCGCGCACAACGTCGTCATTGGCGAAGGCTGTTTGATCGTCGGGCAGTGCGGCATCGCGGGCAGCACGAAGATTGGCAGTTTCACGGTCGTGGCCGCGCAGGCGGGCATCGGCGGGCATTTGAAGATTGGCAACCAAGTGATCGTGGGCGGAAAATCCGCCGTGATCCATGACATCCCAGACGGCGAGAAATGGCTCGGCATCCCCGCCGGGCCGGACCGCGAAACGAAGCGCCAGATGATCGCCATCCGCCGCCTGCCCGACGTGCTGCAACGCATCGCGCAACTGGAAAAGCAATTCGGCCCGCTGCTCGACAGCATGAAGCCCGAGCAAAAATCCTGAGCCATGCCCAAGACCGAATTCCTCGAGCCGATTGATTCACCGAACCGCCGGCGGCTGCCGTTGCTGCTGCGCCGTTCGTGGTATGGATTGAACCAGGCCTTCCGCCGCCGCATCACGCATCTGCAACTCACGCCGGATCAGTTCACCGTCCTCCGCACGTTGCTGGAAAACGACGCGCGCGGCATCACGCAGCGCGATCTGGCGCGCGCCATGTCCAGCGATCCGAACACCGTGGCCTCGCTGCTCGAACGCATGGAGAAACTCGGCTACGTCGAACGCACGCCGCACGAGCGCGACCGCCGCGCGCATCGCATCAAGGTGCAGGCGAAGGGGAAAAAGGTGTACGAGTCTGCACGGGCGATTGCGGTGGCGCTGCAAAGCGAACTGCTCGGCGTACTGCCGGCGGCGGGGCGGGAAGATTTTTTGCAGAACCTTTCGCTCGTCGCTGATGCCTGCCGCGCGGCGGCGGAGCAGCGGTGAACTGCCAGCGGAGCGCGGGTTTTCAACCCGCAGCAATGTTCGCAAGGTGATGGCTTAAGAACTTGCGGACGCTGCTCTCCCTTTCACGTTGCTGCGGGTTAAAAACCCGCGCTCCGTTGCTTTCGCAAATCAGAACACTGCTCTTCAATCACACAGTCCATGCCTGTTCCCACCCCAGCATCACGCGCTTGCGCTCGTGGCCCCAGCGGTAGTCGCCGACCACGCCCGTCTCGCGAATGACGCGGTGGCAGGGAATGAGGAAGGCCAGCGAGTTGCCCGCCACCGCCGTGCCCACGGCGCGCGCGGCACGCGGATGCCCGAGCGACGACGCCAAATCTCCGTAGCTCACCAACGCGCCCGATGGCACACGGAGCAACGCCTGCCAGACGCGCAATTGAAACGGCGTCGCCCGCACGAAGGCGCGCAGGTTCACGGCGGCGGAGTTCGTGCCACGGGGCTGGAAGATTTGCGCGCCAAGTTTCTGCACTGAAGTTTGACTCCATCGTAGGCGCGCGTTCGGCCACGCCTCGATCAGCGACGCGGCGGCAGCGGCGCGGTTGCGCGATTCCACAAACGCGAGATGAGACACACCGCGTGGGCCAGCCGCGATAAAACAAATTCCAAATGGCGTGTCGGTGAAGCCGCAATCCATCGTCCTGCCTGCGCCGCCCGTTTTGATCTCGCCGGGCGTGGCGGCTTCGAGCGTCACGCACAAGTCATGCAGGCGACCCGGTGACGACAGTCCTTCGTTTAACGTCGCCTCCAGCACGCTCTCGCCGCGACGCAGCCGTTCGCGCGCGTGGCGGACGGTGAGGCATTGCAGAAAATCCTGCGGCGTGACCCCGGCCCAGCGGGAGAACAGACGGTGGAAATGAAAGCGGCTCAGGCCCGCTTGCGCGGCCAGCACGTCCAAGTCCGGCTGCTCATCGTGGCGCGCATCCAGAAAGCGGATGATGCGGGCCACGCGCTCGTAATCGTTCATGCGGAAAGTGTCCCTGTTGCCAACGCGGCGCTCCACCCGGTTCTTGCGGTCATGTTGTTGGCTCCACAATTTATTCGTGGCTGGTAGGGCGTCGTCGCTCCG
>JANOAY010000243.1:0-1736 GCA_031411375.1 Pedosphaera sp.
CCAATCAAGTGCCGACGAACGCCATCATTCATTCCGCGAAATTGATCTGCCAGACGCCGCTCAGTCTGAACGGCGCGGACTTCGACTCGAACGACACGTTTCGCTCGCACCGCATGATCGTGGACTGGACCGACGCGGCGACGTGGAACAGCACGAGCGGCGGCATCAGCGCGAACGACGTCGAAGCCGCGACCACGGCGTCCTTCTCCGCCGTGCCGGACGTGGACGGCGGGCCGACGATTTTTGATGTCACGGCTGATGTGGAGTTGTTCAAGGCCGGCCCGGTGAATCGCGGTTGGGTCATCCGTCCGTCGAGCAGCGGCACGGGCGACGGCTGGACGTTTCGCTCCAGCGATTACGCGACGAACGCGGCGTTGCGTCCGTCGTTGGAAATTGTCTATTCGCTGCCCACGCCGTACTCGATCTGGGCGGCGGCGCGCGGGCTGACGGGTTTGAACAACGCTTTCACCGCCGATCCTGATCTCGATGGCGCGAACAATCTCACGGAGTTCAGTTACAACCTGAACCCGCTGGTGGCAGACGCGCGGCCCGTGGCCGCGAACGGCACGAACGGTCTGCCCGCCGCGAGGTTTCTGCCGAACATGTCGAACGGAATTTTGGAAGTGGAATTCATCCGCCGCAAAGGCCCGAACGCCGCCGGCCTCAGCTACACGAACCAGTTCTCCGGCAACCTCACGACCTGGGCGAACGGACAGACGCCGACCGTGACGAGCCTGAACGCCGACTGGGAGCGCGTGACGGTGCGCGACAGCGTGAGCGGCCCGAACGCGCGCCGCTTCGCCCGCGTGGTGCTGGGATTGCAACCGTGAGTTAACTTTTTTCCGTCGTCGCCGAAGAATCAGGGAGGAAACGCCGGTCAATGGTTGTCCGGAATTTTCTGCCCCGTTCAAATGTGTGTGAACGGGGCTTTTTATTTTTTCGTGGTGGCTGGTTCCGGCGGCATCAAATTCCACGGGCGCGTTTTGGACCGCGCCGGCCGGGCGGAGCGGCAACGGCGCTTTCGAGCGGAAGCACGCGCCCGGCTGTTTGATGACTGCTGGCGCGTGCGAAAGCGGTGTCGCCGCTGCGCTCTGCCACCGCAGTCCCCAATGGCCTCCGAAGTTTCGTGGCGCTGGCGTTGAGTCGTGAAGCACGCGCGAAGCCCGAAATTCTCCTTGTCCCCGTTCCCACGCAGGCGTAACAACTTCGCCCATGCCAAAGAAAACTTACCATTTCGGGACCCGTCGTGACTTTCTCAAATCATCGTCGCTGCTCACGGGCGGCGTGATTCTCGGTGCGCCGTATTTCGCGCGCTCGCAAAATCCCAACAGCAAGATCGCCATCGCCTGCATCGGCGTGGGCGGCAAAGGCGGCAGCGACACGGACAGCGCCTTCAAGCTCGGCGGCGATATTGTCGGCCTGTGCGACATTGATGCCAACTCGCTGAACGGAAAGCACAAGCAGCTCAAGGATCGCGCCACGAAAGAGAACCGCACCTACGACGCCAAACTCTTCAAGGACTGGCGCAAGATGTATGAGGAACTCGGCAAGTCCATTGACGCCGTGGTCATTTCCACGCCCGACCACATGCACGGCGTCTGCGGCATCAACGCCCTCAAGATGGGCAAACATATTTACTGCCAGAAGCCGCTCACGCAGACCGTGTGGGAAGCGCGTGAGATGCGCCGTCTTTCCGCCGAGAAAAATCTCGCCACGCAGATGGGCAACCAGGGCAG
>JANOAY010000244.1:0-3845 GCA_031411375.1 Pedosphaera sp.
ATCGCGGGCGATGACTCGGATGGCGTGCGAGTTGATGCCGGTCATGGCGGCGTTGATGACCTCGAACTTCGTGCCGGGAAAACGCTGGCTCAACAGCGCGTGCAACATCCGGGGCAAACCAAAGTCCGGCTGCGGATCGCCGAAAGCCGCCGACTCGCCGAAGACGAAAACGCGAATGGTGTCCGCCGGCTTCTCGCGCGCGAAGGCGAAGGTCGCGGGCTGCGGCGATTGCTCACGGCCAAAGAAGCGCCAGCCGAAGCGGTTGTTCTGCACGAAGACTTTTTTCCCCGCGTGCTCTTCCGGCAGAAGAAAGGAAGTCGGGTAGCCAAAGCCGACGAGGCGCAACCCGAGTTCCACGAGCAGGAAAAGGAAGAGCGGCAAGCCGAGCGCGGCGGCGAGGCGGAACGCCCACCGTTTCCCGCGTGCGTGCGGCGTGGGCGGGGTTGGCGTTGGACAATTTTTTTCTCGGCGACGGATCACGGAATGGGGCGACGCTACGAACCGGCGCGGCGGGCCGCAAGGCCGGACGACCGCCGCTACGGGAGGCGCAGCGCCCTCAGCACGGCCATGAAATCCTTCGGCCACTTGGCCTCGAACTTCACGAGCTTGCCGGTGCGCGGGTGCGTGAAGGTGAGCAGCCGCGCGTGCAGCATCTGGCGCGGGATTTTCACGGCGGCCAGTTCGAGCAGGCGCGCGTTCTGTTTGCGTCCGTAAATGTTATCACCCGCCAACGGGAAACCGAGGTGCAGAAAGTGAACGCGAATCTGGTGCGTGCGCCCCGTGTGCAACTGCGCCGAGACCAGCGTCGCGCCGCGCAGATGCGCGCCGACTTCGTAGCTCGTCCATGCCTCGCGCCCGCCTTTGACCACGGCCATGCGCTGGCGTTGCGTGGCATGACGGGCGATGGGCGCGCGAATGTCGCCGCGCTCAGGCGTCAGTTCGCCGCAGAGGATGGCGTCGTAAATTTTTGTCACGTCGCGTCCGGCGAACTGCTCGGAGAGCTTCACATGCGTCTCGTCGTTCTTCGCGACGACGAGGCAGCCGCTCGTGTCCTTGTCGAGCCGATGCACGATGCCAGGCCGCGCCACGCCGCCGATGCCGCTGAGTTCCGCGCCGCAATGATGCAGGAGTGCGTTGACCAGCGTGCCGTCGTCGTGGCCCGCCGCCGGATGCACGACGATGCCCGGAGCTTTGTTCAACACGAGCAGATCCTTGTCCTCGAAAAGAATGTTCAGCGGGATGTCCTCGGGCTGGGCCTCGGCGGGTTTCGCCTCGGGCCAGACGATGGAAATGATTTCGCCCGCGCGCGGCGGATGCGTGGGTTTCACCGCGCGGTCGTTGACGCGGATGTGGCCTTCCTCGATGAGCCGCTGGAGCGTGCCCCGAGACTTTTCAGGGAAACGCGCGCGGAGAAAAACATCCAGACGCACGCCGGGCTGGGATTGCTCAACGGTGAAAACTTCCGAGGGTTGATGCTTCACGACTTGGTCACCGGCTCCGCCGCGCCCGCGACTTTCGGCGGCGCTTCCGGCCGCCACGACAGGATGAAGAGCAGCCCCACGCCGACGCAGATGGCGCTGTCGGCGATGTTAAACGCGGGGAAGTCGTGCATCACGCCCGAGCGCGTGATGAGGTGGAAGTAGAGGAAATCAATGACGTGCCCATGCACAACGCGGTCGAGCAGATTGCCCGCGATGCCGCCGAGAATCAGCCCGAGCGAAATCGAGCCGAGCGACGTGTCCGCGCCGAACTTGTTCCGCACCAGCACCAGCACGACGAGCGCGACGCCGGAGACGATGGCGAGAATCCCGTTGTTGTTGCTGAACATGCTCCACGCCGCGCCGGTGTTGTACCAGTGGACGATGCGGAAAAATCCCGGCAGCACATGAATCTCGCTCTGCCCCGGCACGGGCAGGAACGTGAGGACGCTCCACTTCGTCGCCTGGTCGAGCGCGAAGACGATCAGGGCCAGGATCGCGATGCGGAGGTTAAAGTTTTGCTTCAAGCGCGGGGTATGTAACGGGCAGGCGCGGGGAAAACAACCTTTCCCGGCGCGCGGGCTATCCAGCCCGCAGCAACGCGAAAAGAAGCGCAGTGTCCGCAAGTTCCTGCGCTCCCGACTGGCGGACATGGCTGCGGGTTAAAAAAAACCGCGCGCCGGGGAAAGCAAAAGACGCCGCCTCGAAAGGCGGCGTCTGGTGGAAAACTTGCGGGCCAAAACTTACTTCGCGCCCTGCTCGATCCACGCGCGCACGAGACCAACTTCTTCCTTCGTGAGCGGTGCGATCTTTGCCTTATTGTCTTTCGGCGGCATGTACATTTCCTCGTCCTCAGTCTGCCACGCGATCATCGCCAGGATCGGACTCTTGGCCAGATCGCCCGCCGTGACCGCCGCGCCTTCGCCGCCGCCCTTGATGACGTTGGCGGCCGAGTCCGAGCGGAACTTGCCCTTCGGCTTCTCCACGTCCGCGCCGTGGCATTTCGCGCAGCCCTTCTCGAAGAGCGGCTTGATGTCCGTGGCGAAGGTCACGCCCTTCTTCGCCGCCGCCGGAGGCAGCTTGCTGACGTCCACCTTAATCTCTGCGTGCAGCGCGAGCGCGCTCACGGCGATTCCCAAACTGACTGCAATCGTTTTCATGTTCATAAAGTTGTGCTGTGGACGTTGCTTAACGCGAAGAGATTCAACGCGCAAGCCGCTTCGCGTCCATCGTTCAATGTGGCGGAAGAAACTTTCCCGGGCCGCGCGGTGTTTCGCTGCGGAGGAATTGTGCAACCGGGCGACGCACTTGCGCGTGTGGCGCGAGGCGCTGAGTTGAGCGAGGAAAAGTTTTCTTTCGGCTTTCTTAGCGCGCCCGTGGGTTCTTTAGTCGTCTTGAACACGCCGAGTAAAAACAGAAGGAGTTCTATGAAATGCCAAATTGCCGCCATCATGCTTGCTGGGATTCTTGTGGGCGCGTCGGCCCTGTCCGCCGCAGATGTTCAGCCCACCACGATGACGCCCCCGAGGTCCACGGCCTTGGACCGCGCCATCAGCGCCGTGCGCGAGCAGTTCCGGGGCGAGAGCGATTCATGGATGGCCGGGGACATACGCTCGTTCGTCACCATCAAGACCAACCTCGCGAAGGGTGAGTTGGTCACGTTGGAGAATCTCACCCGTCACGGTCAGACCAATCTGAGCCGCGTCACGGTCATGCGGGACGGAGTTCTGCAACATCGCGGGCACAGCTTTTATTATCGCGGGGTGCTGGTCGGACGTTACATCTGGGGCAACGGACACACGATCATCAACTCCGGGGCGGGCGCGCCTTATTCCCTCACGCTCGTGCTCGATGGCTCCAACCAGCCCGTGGCCGCCGCCATTCAAAGCACGAACCAGAGCGTGGATTTGTTCGTTTGCACGAACGGCGTCTTTTATCCGGAACTGATGCAGCGCAGCCGCGAGTCCAAATAAAAAATGAAGCGCGGCGAGTCTTTCGACATCGCCGCGCTTGAGCAGAATTCCTAAACGATCAGCGGCTCACTTGACCTGCTTCACCTTCTCCCAGCGCTTCGTCTTCGCGGATTTCAGCACGGCGTCGGTCACGTAGTCCGTGGCGAGGCCGTCCTTGAACGTGGGCGCGGCCATCTTGCCGCTGGACAAGCCTTGGATGAAGTCGGCGACCTGATGCACGAAGGTCTCGGCGTAACCGATGGCAAGGCCCGGCACCCACCAGTTCTTCATGTAAGGATGATCGCCGTCGGTGATGTGGACGGATTTCCAGCCGCGAATCTTGCTCTCGTCCTTGTAATCAAAAACTTGGAGGCGATGCAGGTCGTGCAAGTCCCACGCGAGCGAACCGTTCTCG
>JANOAY010000245.1:0-4478 GCA_031411375.1 Pedosphaera sp.
CGCGGACCGCTGAGTCCGCGTGATTTTCCTTACTGAGACTCGCGGACTCGGCGGTCCGCGCTCCGTCCAGCGGGTGCAGCACGGCGAGCACGCCGGGCGTCACCTGGTCCGCCGGGCGCGTGAAGTCGCCTTTGGTGAACAGATGCGTCTCTCGCGGCGTTTTGAGTTCCTGCATCACCAGCGTGGTCACGCGCTTGGCCGCTCCCTTTTCCAACGCAGTGAGTTTCGTGTTGCGCGCTTTGAACTCGCTGTCGTCCGGCTTGAACGCGGCATAGACGGCGCGCTTTTGCTCACGCGTGCGTTCGGCCCACGCGGGTTTCATGGCGGCGCGCACGTTCGCGCGGAGCTTGGCGCGCGCATCATCGGTCAACGATTCCTCCCACTCCACCACCGCGCTGCCCTTGGCATTGAGGTAGCGGTCCAAGTCCTCGCGCGTTTCCTCCAGTTCCTTTTTCACATTTTCCACCGACTCGATCTCGCCGGGGATTTCCAGCATCCCGCCGGGCGTGCCGCTGCCGTGGCCGTCCTGCAACGTGGAATTGAAGAAGGCGTAGAGTTGGTAATACTCCTTCTGCGAAATGGGATCGAACTTGTGGTCGTGGCATTGCGCGCAGGCCACGGTCAGGCCGAGAAACACGGTGCCGAAAGTGCCCACGCGGTCCATCACCGACTCGACGCGGAACTGCTCGGGGTCAATGCCGCCCTCCTGGTTGATCTGCGTGTTGCGGTTGAACCCCGTCGCGATTTTCTGCGCGAGCGTCGCATTCGGCAGCAAGTCCCCGGCGAGCTGTTCAATCGCGAACTGGTCGAACGGCATGTCGTTGTTCAGCGCCGCCACGACCCAGTCACGGTATTTCCAAATCTGCCGGGGCGCATCAATGCTGTAGCCGTTCGAGTCGGCGTAGCGCGCGGCGTCCAGCCACCAGCGGCCCCAGCGCTCGCCGTAATGCGGCGAGGCGAGCAGACGATCCACGGCGCGTTCGTAGGCGTCGGCGGCTTTGTCGTTCACGAACGCATCCACTTCCTGCGGCGTGGGCGGCAGGCCAATCAGGTCGAGATTCAACCGGCGCAGGAGCGTGGCGCGATCTGCTTCGGGCGCGGGCGTAATTTTTTCTTTCTCCAACCGCGCGAGGATGAAGGCGTCAATGGGATTTCGGATTTGAGATTTTGGATTTTGGATTTGCGGCGGTTGCGGGCGGGCAGGCGGAATGAACGACCAATGCTTCGCGCTCTCCGGCTTCTCATCCGCAGGCGCGGACGCGCCTTCATCAATCCACCGCGCGAGCAGCGCGATCTGCGCGTCGCTCAAGGGCGGTTTTTTGTACGGCATCTGCGAGATGGTGTCGTGCGTGCCTTTGACGGCCTGGATGAAAAGGCTCGTGGCGCTTTCCCCCGGCTGGAAGCCCGCGCCATTCTCGCCGCCTTTGCGCGCGAAGGCAGCCGTGTCGAGGCGCAGGTCGCCTTTCTGCTGCGACGCGCCGTGGCATTTGGAGCAATGCTCGGTGAGCAGCGGC
Source organism: Pedosphaera sp. (assembly GCA_031411375.1). Taxonomy (GTDB): domain Bacteria; phylum Verrucomicrobiota; class Verrucomicrobiia; order Limisphaerales; family SIBH01; genus JANNGC01. Next base: position 1,515 of record JANOAY010000245.1, read on the forward strand.
TTCACCTCGCGGAGATAATCCACCGCCCCCGCGCACGAGCCGGCGGTGACGAGCAAGGCCATCAGACTGGACCAGCGTGAATTCATTTGGGAACTGGCCGTGACAGTATCCGGGGCGCGCGCGGGATGCCAGCGCGGCGTGAGCGAAATCCCAAAGCCAAGAATCCAAAGGCGTGGCCCAGACTGTTTCGCAGGTTCGGCAGAAGTCTCAGCCCTCATTGAGGCGCGTGAATCCCGACACTGTGCTTTAAGCACGACTGGCGCAGGTGGGGCGTCGCTGTCCTCAGCGCGCCGGGCCGCGACTCCACGGCACGCGCAAGAAATAAGTGTGCCTTAGCCCGGCGCGCTGAGGACAGCGACGCCCCACCCTTCACGTCGTTCTTGCAGCCTGGAGAATCCGAACGTGTCGGGTTGCACCCGTTTGGATTTTTGGATTGGGGATTTGGAGTTTCCTGTCCTAGCCTCCGCGCATGAACCACCGCGTGCTGCCCCTGCTGGCGCTTGTCTGCGCATTGCTCACTCCGTTTCCGCTCATGGCGCGCGAAGGACCGCCGAACATCGTGCTCATTTACGTGGACGACCTCGGCTTCGGCGACCTGAGCTGCTACGGCGCGACGCGGGTGCAGACGCCGCACATCGACCGCCTGGCGCGCGAAGGGCTGCGTTTCACCGACGCGCATTGCACGTCCGCCACTTGCACGCCTTCGCGATACTCGATGCTCACCGGCGAGTACGCCTGGCGCAAACGCGGCACCGGCGTGCTGCCCGGCAACGCGCCGCTCATCATCGAGCCGGGCCGCGCGACGCTCGCGAGCGCGCTGCAAAAAGCCGGTTACAAAACCGGCGTGGTTGGCAAATGGCATCTCGGCCTCGGCAAAACCAATCTCGACTGGAACGCCGAAATCAAACCCGGCCCGCTCGAACTCGGCTTCGACTACAGCTTCCTCATGCCTGCGACCGGCGACCGCGTTCCCTGCGTTTATGTCGAGAACCACCGCGTGGTGGGGTTGGACGCGGAGGATCCTTTGCGCGTCAGCTTTGGCGCGCCTCTTGGCGACGAGCCGACCGGGAAGAACAATCCTGAGTTGCTGCGCCTGCATCCCAGCCACGGGCACGACTTCACCATTGTCAACGGCATCAGCCGCATTGGTTACTCCAGCGGCGGCACCAGCGCGCGCTGGAACGACGAGACGATGGCCGACGTGTTCGTGGAGCGTGCCCGCGCCTTCATCGCACGCCACCAGGCCGCGCCGTTCTTCCTCTACTTCGCCACGCACGACATTCATGTGCCGCGGGTGGCGCATCCGCAGTTCGCCGGGAAAAGTTCGATGGGCCCGCGCGGCGACGTGATTCTACAGCTCGACGCGACGGTGGGCGCGCTGCTTGCCACGCTCGACCGCCTGAATCTGGCCACGAACACGCTCGTGCTGCTCACCAGCGACAACGGCCCGGTTGTTGATGACGGTTACAAGGACGAGGCGAAGGAAAAACTCGGCGACCATAAGCCGGCCGGGCCGTGGCGCGGCGGCAAATACAGCATCCTCGAAGGCGGCACGCGTGTGCCGTTCATCGTGCGCTGGCCGGGGCGCGTGAAGCCCGGCGTGTCGGACGCGCTCATGTCGCAGGTGGATTTCCCCGCGACCTTCGCCGCGCTGGCGGGGCAAAAGTTTGAGGCGAAGACCGCGCCCGACACGCAGAATCACCTGGCCGCGCTGCTCGGCGATGCGCGATCGGGCCGCACGCAGCTCATCGAGCACGCGGGCGGACTCGCGGTGCGGCAGGGTGCGTGGAAGTTCATTCCCAAACGTCCGGGCGTGAAGCGCACCCAATTCACCGACAGTGAAACCGGGAACGATCCCAGCGCGCAGCTTTACAACCTCGCCACGGATCCGCGCGAAATGAAAAACCTCGCGAGCGAGCAGCCTGCCAAAGTCCAGGAACTCGCCGCGCTGCTGGAGAGCGAGAAGGCGAAGGGCATGGAGCCGCCGCTGACGCCAGCGGCCGGCCAGCCAAGTGCGAATCGCGAGGCGAAGTAAGCGGGGCGGCGCGGGAAAATTCTCCTGATTCGCAGTCGCGTCGGCGCGGGGCGCTTGCTAGAAAAGCGGGCGGACACCAATAAATTTTATGAACATCATCGTGCCTCGCCGCCAGTTTCTCCGTCGTGCCGCGTTCACCGCCGCACTGTTCACCACGCCCGGCCTGTTCGCGGATTTGCTCCAGACGCCCAAGCAAACTGAGGGGCCGTTCTATCCCGACAAGCTCCCGCTCGACACGGACAACGACTTGCTCGCCATCAACGAGAACCTGACGCCCGCCGTCGGCGAAGTGACCTACGTGAGCGGGCGCATCCTCGACGCGAAGGGCCAGCCGCTCCGCAACGCCGTGGTGGAAATCTGGCAGTGCGACAACAACGGCGCGTATCTCCACAGCAAGACCGGCAACAAGGACAAGGCCGACAAAAACTTCCAGGGCTTCGGGCGTTTCGTGACGGGTTCTACGGGCGAGTATTTGTTCCGCACCATCAAGCCGGTGCCGTATCCGGGGCGCACGCCGCACATCCATTACAAGATCAAGCGCGGCGGCAAGGAACTGCTCGTCACGCAGCTTTACGTGCAGGGCCATCCCGGCAACGAGAAGGACGGCATCTGGAAGGGGCTGAAGGAAGGCGACGTGCGAAACTCGGTGACGGTGGATTTCGCGCCGCTCCCCGGAGCGAAGGCGGGCGAACTGGCGGCGAAGTTTGATCTGGTGGTGGGCGTGACGCCGGTTCAGGCGTGATCCGGTGATGTCCCTTCGCATCCCAGTTTTGTCGGGCGTCATTAAACGACGGTTGTTGATAAACTTTCGCGCGCAGCCGGAGGTTGTGCAGCGTTTGCTTCCTTCACCGTTCCAACCAAAACTTCATCGCGGTCAGGCGGTGGTGGGCATCTGTCTGATTCGCCTGGAACAAATTCGACCTAGCGGC
>JANOAY010000246.1:0-10575 GCA_031411375.1 Pedosphaera sp.
CGCGCGGCATCAAGCCCGCCGACGTGGTGAATCTCGAACCCGGCGCCACGCCGTTCCCCGCCAGCGTCATTGACATGCTGCGCGGCGGACTCGGGCAGCCGATGGGCGGCTGGCCGAAGCAATTGCAGAAGGTTGTGCTCGGCAAAGAGAAGCCGCTGCGCGGACGGCCTGGTTCCAATTTTCCGCCCGCCGATCTCAAGGCCGAGAGCCGTTCGCTCACCGGCAAGTTGAAGCGCGAAGTCACCACGGACGATCTCTACAGCCACTTCATGTATCCCGAGGTCTTCGCGGAGTTCGCGAAGTTCACGCGCGACTTCGGCGTCGTGAGCGTGCTGCCGACTTCGCCATTCTTCTTCGGGCTGAAGCCCGGCGAGGAATTCAGCGTGGACATCGAGGAGGGCAAGACGCTTTTCATCCGCCTGATCAATGTCGGCCCGCCGGACAAGGACGGACGCCGCCCGGTGAGCTTTGAACTCAACGGCATCACCCGCGTCACGCACATCGCGGACAAGTCCGTGAAGTCGGACAAGAAGGCGCGCGCCAAGGCCGACCCGAACGATCCTCTCCAGGCGGGCGCGCCGATTCCCGGCATCATCACCAGCGTCAACGTCAGCGTCGGCACCAAGGTCGCGAAAGGCGACAAGCTGATGACGATGGAGGCGATGAAGATGCAGATGACGATCTACGCGTCAGCCGATGGCGTGGTTGCGGAGATCTACGCGCAGGTAGGCGAGAGTGTGGAGAGCAAGGACTTGCTGGCGAAGCTGAGGGTGTGAGGTGGAACGCCAGCTTGCCGCCGGCAGGGATGTGTCCTCAAAAGCTGATGTGTTCGGAAAGCGACCTCTCATTAGCACCGGGCTTGAGCCCGGTGCTAACGAGAGGGAACATCGCGTTAGCAGACGGGTCATGCGCGCTCATACACGGGAAACAACTCGGCTAGCCTGGACTTTGCGGACGCTGCGCTGCGCTCACGACGAGCCGTCCGACCACGGTGGACATTTCTTTGCCGGGTTTGAACTTCGCCACGGCGCGTTCGGGCACGGGATATTGCTTGGAAGGATCGGCGGGGTTGCGCCCCATGCGCGGTTTGCGGCGGCGCACTTCAAACACGCCGAAGTTTCGCAGTTCGACGCGTTCTTCGCGCCCGAGGCTGTCGATGATGGACGCAAAGAGCGTCTCCACGGCGTCCACCGCCTGCGCCTGGCTCAAGCCGGCTTTCTCACTGACCCGCAACACAATGTCATGTTTTGTCATAGGCCATTCCTCTGAAGTTGGAACCGTGCTGAATCGTGAGCCGATTAAGCTCCGCAGGGGGAGAACGGTCAAGCGGCGAGTTGATTTCAGTCGAGGCTGCTGTGGCTGGGCTGCGCCACAGCAGCGCTCCGTCCAAGCGCAGCGGTGCGGGTGTGCGGAGGCGCACGTCGTTCTTGAAACCAAAGGAAGAAGGCCGCTTAGGGCTTCGCAGGCGGGTTGGTGGATGGCGCGGTGGAAAATTTTGCGAGGTCGCGCCGGGCTTCCTCGGCCTGCTGGCGCGCACTGACGATGCCCAATTCGGCGGAGGCAACTCCGTCCTTGGCTTTAGCCGCGCGTTCGGCGGCTTTTTCTGAGGCCTCCTGGGCTGCCGTCTTTCGCTTGTCCGCATCTTGGCGCGCGGCGGATTCGGGCGGGATTTGCTCGGCGCGCTTTCTGGCCTCCTCGAATTCTTTTTTGAGCTGCTCCGCTTTTGTCGCTGTCTCTTCCGCTTTTTCCCGGGCCGGTGGCAGCGCCTCCTCGGCGTGCTGCAAGGCGGCGATCGTGGTCTCGACGACGAGGCGGGCGTGCTCGCGGTCGGCGGCGGGATCGGGAATCACTCGCAGTGCGGGCCGCGCCTTTTGAAAACGGGCGATGGCGGCGGCGGAAACTTTGGTCTCGCCGAGAAACACTCGTTGCAACGCGGGCAGTTCTTGAAGCGTCGTCAGTCCGGCGTCGGTGACGCCGGTGCGAAAGAGGTTCAACACCGCCAGTTGTTGCAACGGGACGAGGTGCTTCAAACCGGCGTCGGTGATGGCGGTGCTGCTGAGGTCGAGGCGCTGGAGGTTGGTCAGCGCGGCGAGGTGAACGAGTCCGGTATCGGTCACACTGGTGTTCTTGAGACGCAGCACGGTGAGTTGGGAAAGGGGCGCGAGCGCGGCCAGCGACTCGTCTTTCAGCGCAGCGCCGTTGAATTGGAAATCTGCTTCCACCGCGTTGCTCGCCGTCGAGAGCCAGCGCACCGTGCCGCCGAGCGCTTCGATTTTCGTGCTGATGTCGGATTGGGCGGCGGCGAGGGCAGGGGAGGTGAGGGCGAGGAACGAAAGAGCCGTCCAAATAATGACGGACGCAAGCCATTGAAAAGCTCCTAGAGCGCGGCGTTCACGCGTGGCCATGACCCACAACTTAGGCTGTCTGTCGCGTTCTCCCTCACCCCAGCCCTCTCCCGCTGGGAGAGGGAGCCGGTCCGTCCGCGCTCGAACTGAAAGAACGCGTCTTTCTCGCAGAAGGCTGGCGGCGCTACACCCTCCCCCCGCGGGAGAGGGCTGGGGTGAGGGAGAACAGTGCGTCATTTTCAAGAGGTCGGTAAAGACAAGGGCCAAAGCCCGCGCTCTTGCGCCGTGCTTCTTCACGCGATCAGCTCCTTGATGACTTTCGCCTTCTTGTCCACGAGCGTCATCGGGCGTTGGCCGGCCATGACTTCCTGGCGCGGGTTGATGCCGAGCACGGTGCAGATCGTCGCGAGATAATCCGGCACGCTCACGGCGCGTTCCTCGACTTCCGCGCCGGGCGTCTTGCCGCCTTCGTTCGTTTTGCCCACCACGAGACCGGTGTTGATGCCGCCGCCCGCCCAAACCGTGGACCACGCCTTGCAATAGTGATCGTTGCCATCGCCGGGCGAACGTCCGAACTCGCCCATCCAGATCACCAGCGTGTCGTCGAGCATCCCGCGCATTTTCAAATCCCGGATCAACATGGACATGCCCGCGTCGAGCCACGGCGTGCGCGCGAGGATGCGGCCCGCCGCGCCTTCGTGATCATCCCAGCCGCGATGGAAGACCTCGACGAACGAAACGCCCGACTCCACCAACCGCCGCGCCAGCAAACACGATTCGCCGAAACGATGCCGCCCGTAGGCGTCGCGCAACACGTCCGGCTCCTCATCAAGATTGAAGGCCCGCGCGCGCGGCGAACGCATCAGCCGGATGGCGCGCTGCACGGCCGCTTGTTTCGCGGCCACCGGCGGCAAAGGCTTTTGTTTCGCGAACTCCGCCTCGCCGCGTTCCAGCAAGGCCAGACGCTCGGCCAGTCCGTCGCCAGGATGGCGGAGATTCTCCAAGCCTTGCGCGGGATTCTGCACCGCGAGCGGCGCGTGTTCGGGGCCAAGATACGCGGGGACGGAACGGTAGAAGCGTCCGCCGTTCACCTTGTCCGAGCCGGCGTCAATCGTGACGAAAGGCGGCAGGTCGTCGTTCGGCAAACCAATCTGCGACGACGCGATGCAGCCGAGAGCCGGATGCTCGAAGCCGGTCACGCGCTGGTAGCCGGTGTGCAGATGATACTTCGCGTCGTAGTGATCTTTAATCTCCGTGCTCATGGAACGGATGATCGCCAGGTCGCCCATGCAGCGCGCGAGCTTGGGCAGTTGCTCCACGATGTGAATGCCCGGCACGGAGGTGGCGATGGATTTGAACTCGCCGCCCGGCTTCGGATCGAAGGTGTGCTGCTGGCTCGGGCCGCCGTCCATCCAGAGGAGAATGCACGCCTTGCCGCGCGGACGTTGGACCGCGGCGTTCGCGATGGATTCAAACCACGGCACGGACGCGGCGGACAGCACACCAGCCATCGAGAGCCGCATGAACTCGCGGCGCGAAAGCGGGAATTCAGATTTGGTTTTCATCAAGTCAGATGCGCTTTTTCACGGCACGAATAAATACTCCGACCGGTTCACCAGCATCCACAGCACGCTGGCATACGCGGCGGGCGTGCCGCCGGATTTTTTCACGAAGGCCAGCGCGTCCGTCGCTTCGGACGCCGTCGGGCGGCGCGCGAGGGTGGAGAGGTAGAGCCATTCCACCGTCTTCTCGGAAGACGGATTGGCTTTCAGAAAATTCTCCAGCGCCTTGCTGCCGGACAGCAGGTTCGGATGATTCAACATCGCGAGCATCTGCGGGATTCCGTAGGTGAAATCCGTGGGGTCTTCCTCGTTCGTGCAGAAGCGGCGCTGAAACTCCAGGTTCGGCTCGGCCACGGTCGCGCTCTCGCCGTTGGTGTTGCCGTCGCCGGCGGTGCGGAGGTCGAGCTTGGGATTGCCATAGGCCAGCTTGAGCGAATCGTAGAGCGCGTCCGCCGTCATCGTCCGCAACGGCATCCGGCCAAACGAGGCGGTGAGCGAAGCCAGCGCGCTTTCATCCAGTCCCGTCGCCGGACTGCTGGTGCGCTGGTAGGCGCGCGAGCGGCAGATGGAGCGCAGCAGATGCTTCACGTCGAAACGCGACGCGCTGAATTCATTCGCCAGCAGGGCGAGCAGGCCGGGATGTGACGGTGGATTGAGTTCGCGGAGATCGTCCACCGGATGCACGAGACCGCGCGCGAAGAAGTAGAACCAAGAGCGGTTCGCGAAGGCGCGGGCGAAGTAGGGATTGTCCTTCGCCGTCATCCAGTCGGCCAAGGCCGGACGCAGCGTGCCGCCTTTCTTGAGTTGCACTTCAGCACCTTGCAAATACGCGGCGCGCACTTCTTTGCCGGAGTTGCGGAAGGACGTGCGCGGAATGCTGATGAGCGCCAAATCCTTCTCCGTGGGCTTGAGCGGCTCGTCGGAAATTTTGCGAATGTCCGCCTTCGTCCGCCCGAAGAACGCGGCCAGCGCCCAGTAATCTTTCTGCGCCCAGGCGCGGAACGGATCGTCGTGGCACTGCGCGCACTGCAACTGCACACCGAGGAACAGCGAGGCCAGCGTGCGCGAAGCGCCATCGGGCGTGGCCTGTCCGCCTTCGCCGGTGAGTACGTAGTAGGTCAGGTGCGGCTTGCTGAGGACATCGCCCTCGACGGTGATGATCTCGCGCACGATCTTGTCCCACGACTCTCCGGCGTTGAAACGCTTGGCCAGCCACGCGGCAAAATCGCGCGACTGCTTGTGCGGCTGCTTGCCGGTGTTCGCGTCCGAGGGAAGCTCCGGCGGCGCGATCCAGTCGCGCCAGGTCCGGCCAAAGTGTTCGCCGAATTCCGGTGCGGCGAGAAGCGCGTCAATGAGCGCGGCGCGTTTGTCCTTGGCCGGGCTGTCGAGAAACGCGGACGCCTGCGCGGCGGTCGGCCCGCGTCCGGTGAGGTCGAGATACACGCGGCGCAGAAACTCCGCGTCCTCGGCAGGCGGGGCAGGTTTCAATTTCGCCTCGGTCAGCGCGCGCTCGACGTGCTGATCAATGGCGTCCGCCACTTGCGCCGGCTCGTGCTTCACGCCGGCGGGCAGGAGCGGGGGAACATTTTTCTGCTGCTGCGCCACGGTGGGCATTCCGGCGGCGATCCAGGCGCGCACCATTTCCTTTTGCGCGGCGGAAAGTTTCTCGCCGTCCTCGGGCATCTCGTCGGCGGCGATCATCTGCCAGAGTTTGCTGGCGTCGGCGTGGCCGGACTTCAGCGCCGGGCCGGATTCGCCGCCCTTGAGCAGCGCGGGCATGGTCCGCAGGTCGAGGCCGCCCTTCTGTATGAAACCGCCGTGGCAGATCAGGCAGTGCTTCTGAAAGAGCGGGAGGATGTCGCGCTCGAAGGTTGGTGGAGCGGAAAAAACTTCCGGTGTGAGGAAGAAAAACACCGCGCCGCGCAGGCTCCAAAGGAAGGCCACGCCACAGCCGGGCCGGCGAATTTTCAGGGCGAAGGGCATCGGTGTTTGCGAACGTCAGTATCGTCGCAACCCAGGCCAAGTCGAGCCCGCATCCGCCAAGATGGCCGGTTTAACTCAGCTCTCGATCACGTTGATCTCGACCGGCTCGACGTTGATGCCCTTTTTCTCCAGCCACGCGATGGCGGCCTTGAGCTGCGAGCGTTCGCCTTCGAGTTCGAGGCAGACGATGCCAATCTCGTCGGTCACGCTGCACTGGCGCACGTTGGTGACGACGGGAAACTTGTGGCCCAGCTCCCAGATGACCGGCGTCTTGATGAGCTTGGGCGGATACATGAGCCAGAGGCGGCGCTGCTGTTTTCCGTTGGTGGTCTTGGCCGGGGCGGTTTTCTTTTTGGCAGGCATGGGAGTAAATATTCCGCGTGGTTTAGCCGCCGGCAATCGCCGGGATGATGCTGATCTCGTCGCCATCCTTGAGCGGCGTCTGCTGGTTTTCGAGGAAGCGGATGTCCTCCTCGTTCACATACACGTTCACGAAGCGGCGCACCGCCCCGCTCTCATCGACAAGACGTTCCTTGATGCCGGGGAACTGCCCCTGCAACTCGGTGATCGCGTCGCCAACGGTCTTGGCGCTCACTTCGACGACTTCCACGTCGTTTGTGAGTTTGCGGAGCGGAGTTGGGATTCGGACTTTTACTGCCATAATTTTTGTATCCTCAAAGATGTTCTCGGTGAGCGCAAGCGGTGAGTTCTTCACCCGCCCGCGAAAGCGGGAATGATGCTGATTTCGTCGCCGTCTTTCAGCGGCGTCTGCTCGTTTTGCAGGAAGCGGATGTCCTCGTCGTTCACGAAGATGAGCACCGAGCCGCGCACGCGACCGGTCGCCTTGTCCACTACGCGGTCGCGAATGCCGTTGAAGCGCGCGTGCAAGGCGTCAATGGCGGCGGACACCGTCGCAGCCTGCACGTCCACGAGTTCTTGCTCGTGCGTCAGACGACGGAGCGTCAGCGGAATGCGAACGGTGACGGGCATCGCGCGTCAGTTCAGGCGGCGGCCACAGTTTCTTCCTGCGCCAGCAATGCCTCGAACTCGCGTAGGCTTGGCTTGATCTCGCGCGGCTGGCCGACGTGGCCGACCACGGCGTCGAGCGTCTTGAGTCCGTTGCCGGTGATGCAGAGCACGGCGGAATCGCCGGCGGGAATTTTGCCGGACGCGATTAGTTTCTTCGCCACGCCCACGGTCACGCCGCCGGCGGTCTCGGCGAAAATGCCTTCGCACTCGGCGAGCAGGCGGATGCCTTCGCGGATTTCCTCATCGGTCACGTCGTCGGCGTGTGCGCCGGTTTCCTTCATCACCTTGAGCGCGTAGAAGCCGTCGGCGGGCGTGCCGATGGCGAGCGACTTGGCAATGGTGTTCGGCTTCACCGGCTTGAAGAAATCGAGACCGGACTTCTGCGCCGAAGAAATCGGCGAACAGCCCGTGGCCTGTGCACCGTGAACTTTATACGGCGCGTCGCTCACGAGTCCGAGCTTGGTGAATTCCTGATACGATTTCTGGATTTTCGTGAGCAGCGAGCCGGAGGCCATCGGCACCACGGTGTGCGGCGGGATTTTCCAGCCGGACTGCTCCATGATTTCAAAGCCCATGCTCTTCGAGCCTTCGGCGTAGTAGGGGCGCATGTTCACGTTCACGAAGGCCCAGCCGTACTTGCCCGCGATCTCGGCGCAGAGGCGGTTCACTTCGTCGTAATGGCCGCGAATGCAGATGACGCCCGCGCCATAGACGAGCGAGTTCACGATCTTGCCCTGCTCCAGATCGGACGGGATGAAGACGTAGCTCTTGAGTCCGGCGGCGGCGGCGTTGGCGGCGACAGAGTTCGCGAGATTGCCGGTCGAAGCGCAGGCCACGGTGGTGAAGCCGAGTTCCTTCGCGCGACTGAGCGCCACGCTTACCACGCGATCTTTGAACGAGAGCGTGGGGTAGTTCACCGTGTCGTTCTTGATGAACAGCTCGCGGATGCCGAGCCGCGCAGCCAGACGCGGTGCGCGCACCAGCGGCGTGTAGCCGACTTGGAAACCCACCGTCGGCTCGCCCGCCACGGGCAGCAACTCGCGATAGCGCCACATCGTCTGCGGGCGCGACTCGATGGCCGCGCGCGTCATGGACTTCTTGATGCGGTCGTAGTCGTAGGCGACTTCGAGCGGGCCGAAGTCGAACTCGCAGACGTGCGTCGCGGTGAGCGGATATTCGCGTCCGCACTCGCGGCACTTGAGCGCCTTCATGAAACCTTGTTTTTCCATAAATAAAATTTTTCCACTGACCAACCGGGGCAATAAAAAACCCCTTCTCGTCGGCTGAGAAGAGGTCGGTCAATCGGTGCGCTCTTCTCATCTTTTCCCGAAGCACCTGCTCCGAGCTGGATTTGGCACCTGCACGGGAGCTTGCGCTCCGCCGGTTGCCGTGACGTCATCGGGCCAGTCCCTCAGTCACTCGCGATGAGTTCGTTGGTATCAACGAATGCGGATAGGATGATTTCTTCGTTTGCGAGTGTCAAACGGTTTTTCCGGCATGACCGGTGGTAGGTGAGGAGTGAGGAAACTGCGAGGTTTGAAAACCTCGCCACCTGCCGGCTGGAAAGCCGGCGTTACGCCGTAGCGCCGACATTCCTGTCGGCAGGTTACGAGACTTTCCAGTCTCGTGTCGGTGTTCCCTCCATGCTGGCGAAACGCGACAGCCAGTTCGCGCTCGCAAAGGTTTTTGAACCTGCGAACTTTCCCCCGCCAGCATGAGCAGCGCGTCCACGATTTTGCATCGTCCGTCCGGGAAGCGTCCGGTCAGTCCGGGGCGCGGTGCGTTGCGCATCGCGATTCTCTACCTCGTCTTCGCTGTGCTGTGGATTCCGCTGGCGAATTTTTTCTTCCGCCGCTTCGTGGGCGAGGCCCGCGCGCACTACTTGGAAATCATCGAGTATCTCGCCTTCGCGCTGGGCAGCGGTGTTTTGATCTACCTGCTCGTGCGCCGCTTCGCCCGCGAGCGCGCGACCATCGAGGACGCCTTGCGTCGGAACGAGCGCCGCTACCGGTCACTCGTGCTCGCCACCGCGCAAGTCACCTGGCGCGGCGAACCGAGCGGCGAAATCGCCGAGCCGCAGCCGACGTGGGAAGCCTTCACCGGACAAAACTTCGCGCAGTATCGCGGCTGGGGCTGGCTCGACGCGATTCATCCCGACGACCGTCCGATGCTGGCTGAACGCTGGCGCAAGGCCGTCTCCCGCGAGAGCCGTCCGCCCAATGATCGTTACTACGAGATCGAGTATCGCGTGCGGCGGCGCGACGGCGCTTATCGGAACTTCGTCACGCGCACCGTGCCCGTGCTCAGTGCGGAGAATCAGGTGCAGGAATGGGTCGGCATCTCGTTCGACCTGACCGAGCAGAAGGAGCACGAGGCAAAGCTGCGCGACAGCGAGGAGCGTTTCCGCAACCTCGTGGACATCGCGCCGGACATGATTTTCGTCCATCAGCAGGGGCGCATCATCTTCATGAATCCGGCGGGCCTGAGCATGTTGCGCGCGCCGAATCTGGAGGCGGTCATCGGCCGGAACGCCATTGACCTCGCGCATCCGGATTTTCACGACATCATTCGCGAGCGCATCAAACAGACGGCCAGCGGGCAGAAGGTGCCGGTGATGGAGCAGAAGCTCGTGCGCTTCGACGGCTCCATCGTGGACGCGGAAGTGGGCGCGACCGGATTTGTTTTTCACGGCCAGCCGGCGGTGCAGGTCGTCGCGCGCGACATCACCGCGCGGCTCCGCGCGCAGGAGGAATTGCGCGCCAGCGAAATTCGTTTTCACCTCGTCACGCGCGCCACGACGGATGTGGTTTATGACTGGGACATGGCGACGAATGCGATCTGGTGGAATGAAAATCTCCGCATTCAATTTGGCTACGAAGGCCAGCCCGAGGATCTGGGCATCAACTTCTGGACTTCGCTCATTCACCCCGACGATGCGGCGCGGGTGGACGCCAGCCTGTCCGGCGCGGTCGCGGGCGGAAAAACATTCTGGGCCGACGAATATCGTTTCCGCCGCACCGACGGGTCGTACGCGAACATTTTGGACCGGGGTTACATCGTGCATGACGCGGCCGGGAAAGCCGCGCGGATGATCGGCGCGATGATGGACATCACCGACCGCAAGCAGACTGAGCAGCGGCTGCGCGACTCGCGCGAGCAGTTGCGCGCGCTCACCGGGCATCTCGAACGCATCCGCGAGGAGGAGCGCACACGCATCGCCCGCGAGATTCACGATGAACTGGGGCAGGCGCTCACGGGTTTGAAGATGGACTTGAGCTGGTTCGCCTCGCGTTTGCCCAACCAGCCCGCGCTCGCGGACAAGAGCACCGCGATGCTCAAGCTGATTGACTCCACCGTCCACGCCGTGCGCCGCCTCTCGACGGAATTGCGCCCGGCGATTCTCGACAACCTTGGGCTGATTCCCGCCATCGAGTGGCTGGCGCAGGAATTTCAAAAGCGCACCGGCGTGACCAGCGAATTCACCACCGACAACGAGGAGCTCACGCTCGACGAGCAGCGCATGACCGCGCTTTTCCGCATCTGCCAGGAGGCGCTGACGAATGTGACGCGCTACGCGCAGGCCCGCACGGTGCGGATGGAACTCACCACGGGCGGCGGGCAAATCACGCTACGAATTCAGGACGACGGGCGCGGCA
>JANOAY010000247.1:0-1897 GCA_031411375.1 Pedosphaera sp.
GGTCAGACTGTTTCCGAAGCGCGCCGTCGTCCGTAGCTTGCTGCGGGCTGGAAAGCCCGCGCACCAACCGAGGCTTGGACTCCGCCCGCGCCCTGCCGCACACTTCGCCCATGCCCGATTCCGCGCGCGACATTTTTGAGATTCACACCCAAGGCCCCGGCCCGTCCGGCAAGCTGCCGCTCACGCCGGAGATGCTCATGGAGCGTCCGAGCGGCGACATCTTTGGCCTCACGCAGAACGCAGGCATGGGCTGGAATCCCAGCGAACTGGGGCGCAAACAATTCCTGATTCTCAGCACGCAAGGCGGGATGCGCGCGCCGAATGGCGAACCCATCGCGCTCGGCTATCACACGGGGCACTGGGAAATCTCGCTGCAAGTGCAGGCGGCGGCGGAAGAGCTGCGCGCGCTCAAGACGATTCCTTTCGCGGCGTATTGCTCCGATCCATGCGACGGCCGGACGCAGGGCACGACCGGCATGTTCGACTCGCTGCCGTATCGCAATGACGCCGCGATTCTCTTCCGCCGGCTCGCGCGCTCGCTGCCCACGCGGAGCGGCGTCATCGGCGTGGCGACGTGCGACAAAGGTTTGCCCGCGATGATGATGGCGCTCGCGGGTCTGCATGATTTGCCAGTCGTGCTCGTGCCGGGCGGCGTGACGCTGCCGCCGACCACAGGCGAAGATGCGGGCGCGGTGCAAACCATCGGCGCACGATTCGCGCGCGGGATGATCACGCTCGATGAAGCGGCGGACCTCGGCTGTCGCGCGTGCGGCACGCCGGGCGGCGGCTGCCAGTTCCTCGGCACGGCGGCCACTTCGCAAGTCGTGGGCGAGGCGCTCGGCCTTTCGCTGCCGCACTCGGCACTCGCGCCTTCCGGCCAGGAAGTGTGGCGCGACATCGCGGTGCAATCGGCGCGTGCGGTTTGCGCGCTGGAGAAGCGCGGCCTCAAGGCGCGCGACATTCTCACCGACGCGGCGATTCACAATGCGATGGTGGTTCACGCGGCGTTCGGTGGCTCGACAAATTTGCTGCTCCACATTCCCGCCATCGCGCACGCGGCGAAATTGCGGCGTCCCACTTGCGAGGACTGGGCGGCGATCAATCGCCGCGTCCCGCGCCTCGTCTCCGTGCTGCCGAACGGGCCGGTGCATCATCCCACGGTGCGCGCCTTTCTCGCGGGCGGCGTGCCGGAGGTGATGCTGCACTTGCGCGACCTCGGCGTGCTGGAACTCGGCGCGCTCACCGTTACCGGCCAGACGGTGGGCGAAAACCTCGCGGCGTGGGAAAAGTCGGAACGACGGACGCGCTTCAAACAATTGCTGCTCCAACTCGATGGCGTGAAAGCCGAAGACGTCATCATGTCGCCCGTGCTGGCGAAGGAACGCGGACTGACCAGCACGGTCACGTTCCCGCGCGGCAACATCGCGCCCGAAGGTGCGGTGGTGAAAAGCACCTCGATTGATCCAAGCGTCGTCGGCGCGGACGGCGTGTATCGAATCGAAGGCCCGGCGCGCGTCTTCGTGCGCGAGAGCGACGCCATCGCGGCGATTAAGCGCGGCGCGATTCAGGCGGGCGACGTGATGGTGCTCTGCGGCTGCGGCCCGATGGGCACGGGCATGGAGGAGACTTACCAGATCACTTCCGCGCTAAAGTTTCTGCCGTTTGGAAAACACGTTGCGCTCATCACCGACGCGCGCTTCAGCGGCGTCTCGACCGGCGCGTGCCTCGGGCACGTCGGGCCGGAGGCGCTGGCGGGCGGGCCGATTGGCAAACTGCGTGAAGGCGACGTGATTCGCATCGTGATTGATCGCAACCAGCTCGAAGGCCGCGTCGATTTCGTGGGCGAAGCGGGTCAAACCTTTTCCGCCGAAGAAGGAGCCGGCATCCTCGCGCAACG
>JANOAY010000248.1:0-2491 GCA_031411375.1 Pedosphaera sp.
GCCCCACTATCACAACGGCAGCGACACGATTCACGGACACATGGCTGAAAAATCCATCATCATCATCGGGGCGGGACTGGCGGGGCTGGCGACCGGCTGCTATGGCCGGATGAACGGCTATCGCACGCGGATTCTCGAACATCACAGCGAACCGGGCGGCGTGGCCAAGGCGTGGAAGAATCGCGGCTACCTGATTGATGGCGGCATTCATTACCTCATGGGCCACCGGCCCGGACTCGCGTGCCACGAAATTTATCGCGAGCTGGGGCTGATGCACGGGCGGCGCTTTCCTGATCTCAAATCGTTCGTTCACTTCTCGGATGAAATCACCGGATGCAAAGTCAGCTTCACCGGCGATCTCGACCAACTGGCGCGCGACTTGAAAGCCATCGCGCCCGAGGACGCGCGCTTCATTGATCAATTCGTGCGCGGCGCGCGCGCATTTCAGCGCACGGATATTTTTGGCACGCTGGAGAAACCGCCGGAGCTGCTGGGCGTCACGGGGCTGCTCAGGCAAGCGTGGCAATTGCGTCGAGTCTTGCCCTACTTCGGCGGGCCGCTCAATCAACCGACTGATGTCTTCGCGCGCAGCCTGAAGAACGACACCTTGCGCCGGATGCTCGTGAATCTGTTTCTGCCCGAGGTGCCGGTGTGGTTCGTGATGTTGATCATGTCCATGATGGCGAACCGGCAAATGGGTTTGCTGGAAGGCAGTTGCTCCGACTTCGTCGCCAGCATCGAAGAACGCTACCGCGCGCTCGGTGGCGAACTGACTTACAATTCCACGGTCAAAGAAATCCTGATCGAGAACGACCGCGCCGTGGGCGTACGCTTGGCCGAAGGCACGGAGCATCGCGCGGATGTCGTGGTGTCAGCAGGCGACGGTCACAGCACGTTGTTCGATCTGCTCGGCGACCGTTACACCAGTCCGAAGCTGAAAGACTGCTACAAGAATTGGGCGCACCTCTGCCCCATCGTGACCATCAGCTTCGGGGTGGGGCGCGAATTTCCAGGCGAAGAACCGTTGCGCTTCCTGCTGCTTAAGAAACCGATGACGATTGGCAACGTCACCATCCAGGGCTTTCCCGTCCGCATCTTCAACTATGGCCCAAAGTTTTCGCCGCCCGGCAAAACCATCGTGCAAGTGCTGCTGCATTCCGATTGGGAATTCTGGGAACAGTTGCTGCAAGACCGCCCGCGCTACGAGGTGGAGAAAAAGCGCGTCATCGCCGAGGCGCTGGAACGACTGGAGCCGCACTTCCCCGGACTCACGGCGCAAGTGGAACTCACCGACATGGCCACGCCTTACACGACGTGGCGCTACACGCTGAACCATAAGGGCGCGTTCATGGGCTGGGTGCCCACGCCGAAAGCCTTGCGCACGCTGCTGCCGAAAAGTTTGCCGGGGCTGGAAAATTTCTACATGGCGGGCCAGTGGATCATGCCGGGCGGCGGCGTGCCTCCGGTGCTGTATTCAGGCCGTCACGTCGTTCAGATTTTGTGCAAACGCGACGGGAAAGAATTCACCACGACAAAACCGCATTAAAAAAGCGCACCACGCTCTCGCAGGATGCGCCTGAAAAATTCCGCGAGCGCGGACTACTTCTTCTGCAATGCGAAGATCGCGTCCGCCGCGTCCTTCTTCACCGCCGCGTCCGCGTGCTTGAGCAACGGCTCGATGGACGGGATGTGGCTCTTGGTGCCGAGCGAGGCAATCGCGCGGATGGCGTCGCGCACGACGTTCCGGGTCGGGCTTTGGAGCAGCGGCAGGATTTCCGGGATCGTGCTCTCGGCTTTCAGCCCGCTCAAGCCCTTCAAGGCGTCGATCACTTCCAGCGAATTGGCGGCCTTGAACATGGCGGTGATGTTCTTCAAGTCCGTGGCATCGACCTCGGCGTGCAGCACGCCCAGCACGCGCACGGCCTTGCGGCGGACTTTTTCCCGCGGGTCGGTGAGGAGCTTCTTGATCGCGGGCAGCGCCTTGGTGCCGGTGGGAAAACGCTTTTCCAACTGCACCATCGCGTTGGCCACCTTGTCCTCGTTCGGCCCGGCCAGTTCGGCGATCAACTCATCTTCACTAAGCAGCTTCTTGTCCGCAGCGGACAGGGCGGGAATCGTGCAGGCGGCAACGCCCAGCATCAGGGCGATGATAAAACTGCGTTTGGTCATGTTTTTCATAATGATCTCCTAGATTTTAACTGCCGCATGTTTGTTCTCGATGGCGACAACTATCCGAAAAAGTGCGAAGGGCTGTTCGAGTTGTCAACCTGGTTCCTGGCGTGGGTTTGAAATTCTATTTGCTTTGCCGCCGCTTCAGCCCTTCACGAAACAATGCAGCGAGCATTCGATCAGCAGCCGTCCGAGCTACCGACTCAGGAGGCAGTAGTTCGCGTCCACTGGCGATCACCTGCCCCCAAGATGCTGAGGTCAAAATTTCACCATCGCGAAGGGCGATAGAAGTGATCCCTGAGACATAATCGCCGCCAGTCCC
>JANOAY010000249.1:0-5102 GCA_031411375.1 Pedosphaera sp.
GGGAAAAATATACGGCGCGGCCCGAAGCGCTGACAACGACTTTCACGACGTTCGCCGATTCGTAGTCTTCCACGCTGCGAACCGGTGTGGCGGCAGTGGACATTTCACTGTTCTGCAACGCGTCCGCCACCGCATCAATCACCGCCGGGTCAATCAACGGCTCGTCGCCTTGGATGTTCACCACCGCGTCGCAGTCCAGCCGCGCCGCCACTTCCGCGATGCGATCCGAACCGCTCGGATGGTCTTCGCGCGTCATTTCCACCCGGCAAAACTGGCGCGCGACCTCCGCGATCCTCGCATCATCCGTCGCCACGATCACGTCGCTCAAGGACTGCGCCTTCCGGCACTGCTCGACCACCCTCTGGATAAGCGGCTTCCCCGCGATGAGATGCAGCGGCTTGCCCGGAAACCGCGTCGAGGCAAAGCGCGCGGGGATGATGCCGATGATGCGTGATGAACTCATGTTCGTTGGCGGGCTGATTTAGCGGAGGGGCTGATGACAAGCAAGACGGGGGAGCGGCAAAAGTTTTTAAACCACGGATTTCGCGGATGACACGGATTGGGGATTCTTCATCCGCGCCATCCGTGAAAGCCGTGGTTAAGAATCTTGCGCCGTCAGACGATAGTTTCTGCGCCCGTTGTTCCGCGTTGCATTGCGCCGCGCGCTGTGACATTCGTGGGCCGTCAAACAGGAGCTGTTATGAGAATGAAATTTCTACTTTCCGCGTCGCTCGTCGCCGCGTCGCTCGGTGCGGCGGATTTGCGTGAGAGCACACTTGTCCAAGTGGTCAACGAAGTGAAGCTGGCCGCCCCGCAGGCCGCCGAGAAGGACGCCAAAGCCAACGACACCGTGCGCACCCCCGACAAAATCCGCACCGGTGCCAAATCCCGCGCCGAACTCAAAGCCGCCGACAACACCCTCACCCGCATCGGCGCGAACACCATTTTCTCCTTCGAGCAGAGCGGGCGCGTGTTGAATCTGGAAAAAGGCAGTGTCCTGTTTCATTCCCCCGCTGGTCGCGGTGGTGGCACCATTAAATCTGCCGGCGCGAGCGCGGCGGTGCTTGGCACCACTCTCATCGTGGTCTCGACGCCGGATGGCGGCTTCAAGTGCATCCTGCTCGAGGGCAAGGGAACGATCACCTTGCCCAATGGCCAGAGCGTGAAGCTCACGGCGGGCGACATGGTCTATGTGCCGGCGGGTTCGCAAACCTTCGGCCCGATTGTGAAAGTGGACCTTGGCAAACTCGTCGCAGGCTCGCAGCTCGTGAACGGTTTCTCCGCGCCCCTGCCTTCGCTCGGCGACGTGAACAACGAAATCTCCAAGCAGCGCCTCGCCATCATCTCCGGCAACTTCGAGGAAACCGGCGTGATGATCGGCCGCGTCGGCTCGGCGAATGATCCGCTGCCTGTCAATCCGATCTTCGCGCAGAACGGCCTCACGCCACCCGTCGTCTTCAATCCGCAGGCGGACGAGGTCTTCCTGCCCAACGGAAAAATCGTCCTCGGCTACGGCGTGTATCGCGCCCAACAGCAGTTCAGGAATCCACAGTCGGTGCCGCCGCCGTCACCGCCAATTCCTCCATTTCCACCGTTTCCACAAAACCCATGAGCGACACCACAACCACCAGTGCCATGAAAAACATCCTTTCCTTGCTGGCCCTCGGCGCGGTTCTGTCCGTCGCCCAGGCGCAGATCAATCCCGGCGTCAACCAGTCCGACACCACGCGCGCCCAGCGCGCCACGGAAAACGCCCTGCCCGCATTGCAGCCCGGCGACGCGCTTCCCGCGCTCTACGATGGCGAGAGCGAGGACGTCGGCCCGCAGTCCGTGTTGCGCGCGAAGAAGACGCCGTGGTTGCGCGTCGGCTTGGATGTTCAGTCCTTTTACACGGACAACATGCTCTACACCGAGCACGACGAAGAGGACGCAGGCGTGGCCGTCACGACCGTGGAAGGCGCGCTGATGACGAAGCCGTGCATCACGCGTTTCGCCTCCTACCGCGGCGAGGTGGGCTACCGCCATCAGTTCTACAATTATTTCGGGAATGACAAGGTGCTCGAGCAAAGCAGTTCCGTGGGCATTCCGGTGCATTACGACGCCGAGGATTTTGATTTCGACTCCTCCACGTTCTTCGCGAACCTCACCGCGCAGACCAAGCACTACCAGTTCGGCCTCGGCCTCGACTACACGCGCCTCTTCGGCTTCAAGGATTTGCGGAAGAACAACTATGACGAGTTTTACTCTGATGTGTCGCCGCGCTGGTCCGTGCAGCGAAATTTCCGCGTCTGCAACCGCAGCCAGCTTTCGTTCGCCTACCTCGGCAGCTACCACTTCACGGACGAAGACGGGCCGCTGGTGGACGGAACCAGTGTGAAGGTCCGCGACGACCGCAGCGAGCGCTGGGAACACACCTTCCTCGCCGCCTACACCGTGGCGCTGCCGTGCTCGCTCGCGGCGCAGCCCTACTACCGTTTCCAGTTCAACGACTTCGAGCACACGGACAACTACATGATTCACACCGCCGGCTTCTCGCTCGGCTGGTATCCCTGCGAGAATTTTTCCGTACGCGGCTTCGTGGGCTACAACTGGTCGGACGCCAAGAACTCGCTCGTGGCCGAATACGAGAAGCTCGACGCGGGCGGCGGCGTGACGGCGACGTGGCGGTTCTAAGCGGACAGATTACTTCACCGGCCTCAACGTGATGGCGCGCAAGTCCATCACCGCGAGGCCGGGCTTTTTTACCGGCTTCACGCTGATTTGAAATTCCCCCGCGCGTTCGAGCGTGAATGTGCCGATGGAGCGGTTGGTCCAGGTGGTGAACGATCCCGTCTCGGGTACGATATCTTTGATCACCTGTTCTCCGATGGAGTAATTCACCTCGCTGCCGCCGCTGCCCTTGCCACACGCCTGTGTCAGCGTGACTTCAAACTTCCCCGGCTGCGTCACCTTGAAATCCCAGCTCACCCAGTCCTCCGCCTTGGTCCAGTAGCCGATGGTGTTCTTGTGCGGCTGCGGCTCGTAGCGAATCGTCTTCCCATGAACGACGGCGTTCGTAGCGAGCAGCACGATGGAGCCGTCGGCCTTCTGCTCGTTCGCCGGACGAATCTCGGCGGCGTGATTGAGGAGAGCGGTGCTGCCAAGGACGGCAGCCGTGAAAAGGAATCGCAAATTCATGCGGGACAGATTGCAAAGCTCGGAGGGCTGGGGCAAGTCGTGAGGCCGGGGGGCCAAGAGATAGATGGAGCAGGTCCGCCCGCTCCGGCCGTCATTGCGTGAGCAGCACGATGCGGCCTTCGGGCTGCGGCACGCCGCCCCGGCGCTCGATGCTCACAGCGAGCCGGTCCGAACGATCCACCGGCAGCACGGGCGTGAACTCAACGCGCGCATGGCCGGTGTCGTCCACGGTGAAAGTTCCGGCGGAAACGGGCGTGGTGTATTTCGGATCGAGCACCCAGAGCTGATACGTCTTCTCGTCCGGCAACGGCGGCAGTTTGTCGGCCACGAAAATTCCCTTCTGGTGCTCCTTGTCCCACACCGAGACGCCCGCGCTCTCGGGCGAGCCTTCGAGCAGCGATTTGAGCATCGTGATCTGCATGAGCGACACGCGCTGCGCGGATTGCAGTTCGGCGAGCTGCGCACGGAGGGCGTCGCTGTCCGCGCTCAGTTTGTTCGCGCGCTGGTTCATGGCGTCGAGGTCGCGCTTGAGCGCCTCGGCCTGGCCCAACTGGTTTTGCAACGCCACGGACTGGGTGTTGAGCGTGAGCGCGCGGTCGGCGGCAGTCTGGAGCTGCTGCTGGAGGATTTGGATCTGCCCGGACTGCTTGTCCACGAGCCGTGTCTGGTCGGCGAGCTTGGCGGCGTTGTCTTCCAGCGCCTGAACTTTTGCGGCCAGTTGCCTCGATTCTTCACGGGCGGCTTCGCGGTTCCCGACGAGCAGGGTGCCGAGCAACACCACGGCGGCGGCGGCGGCCAGCGGCATCCAGAGCGGAATGATGCGGCGCGACGGCAGCGCGGCGGGCGCGGGTAGAATGGTCAGCGGCGGCGCGGCGTCCAGTTGCGCGAAAATTTTCTGCTTCAAGCCTGGCGGCGGCGCGACCTGCGGAATGCCCAGCGCGACCGAGTCGCTCACGTCACGCCACGATTCAAACTCGGCGCGCAACGCCGTGTCGTGGCGCAGCGCGTCCTCGAATTCGCGCGCCTCGTCCGCCGGCAGCGCGCCCACGGCGTGGAGGCAGGCCTGTTCCTGACGTTGCTCCTTCGTCATAGCCGTTCCTCCAAACTATCGCGCAGCTTCAACATGCCGCGCCGGATGCGCGCCTTGATTGTGCCGAGCGGCTGCGCCAGGCGCGCGGCGATTTCCTCGTGGGTCAGGCCGCCGAAGAAGGCGAACTCGATGGACTCGCGCTGTTCCGCCGGAAGTTTTTGCAGCGCGGACTTCACGGCGAGGGAACGCTCCGCGCCCTCCACCTCCGGCAGCCACGAGGCGGAGTCCATGATTTCCGTGTCGGCCTCGGAAATTTCATGGACCACTTCGTAATGCCGGCGCACCGAGCGCAGCCGGTCAATGGCACGGTGCCGCACCATCGCGACGAACCAGCTCGACGGCTGGCCGAGCGCGGAGTCGTAGCTCGCGGCCTTGTTCCAGATTTGCAAAAAGACTTCCTGCACCACGTCCTCGGCGTCCTTGTCATGGCGCAGCACCCGGAGGGCGACGGAGAAGAGCAGCCCGGCGTAGCGGTCGTAGATTTGACCGAACGCCGCCCGGTCGAGGCTCGCGACGCGGGCCATCAGATCGAGATCGCTGGCTTCTTGGATTGAACCGTTCACAACCAAACGGAAGCTCGGAGCCGGAGCCGCGTCGCCACGCACTAGCAGGCCGGAAACTTCCGGCCCTGCTATAGACGGGCAAAGACGCTGCGACAAGGTCACATACTAGAAACGAAGGAAAAGGGTGTTTGGATGCAGGCAAGGTTAAGAAACTGAGCCGGCTACGCCCCCGGCGCGCGGACTTTCCAGTCCGCAGCGCGCCGCGAACTGCGGGACGCATCAGATCATCAACCAGCTTCATTGCTCAGCGGCTTGCTGCGGGCTGGAAAGTC
>JANOAY010000250.1:0-8452 GCA_031411375.1 Pedosphaera sp.
AGTCACTGGCCTGGGCAGTCTCACTTTGCGGGCGGGGCGGAAGTTCACCTTGGCGGGCAGCGCGGCGAACACCTTCAACGGCGTGACCACGCTGGAACGCGGCACGCTGGAATTGAAGAAGACCAGCGGCTACGCGATCCCCGGCAGCCTCATCGTCGGCGGCACGAACACCGCGCTCGACGCCATCGTGCGGACCGCCGCTGCGGATCAGTTCAACGCCAACTCGAACTTCCGCCACACGTATTATCCGTCCGGCCAGTTGAACTGCGGTGGCTTCGATCAGCGCGTGCCGAAGCTCACGCTGATCGAGGGCTTCATCAACACGCTCGGCGGCGTGCTTTTCCTCGACGGCGACGTGACGGTGGGGCGGAACACTTCTCCCGCGTCCTCCATTCACGGGACGCTCGCACTTGGTTCCTTCGCGGCTTTCGGCGCGACGCGCACGCTGACCATCAGCAATGCGGCGGGCCTGTCCGTGTATGACAGCGTGCGCAACGGCGTGAACACGACGAACCTCTGGCACACCGGCGGCGGCAGTTTGTTTCTCTACGGGAGCAACAGTTTCTCCGGCCTGTTCACCATCGAGGACGGCCCGGTGTATGCCGGCGACCGCGATGCCTTCGGCCAGCCCGGCGGCGGCACGGTCATCAAGACCAATGGACGTATCAGCATCTCCGACCTCGGCACGCCGGCGCGGCCTGTGGCGGAGCCGTTCACGTTCGAGGACACCGTGCCGGGCTATTATTCGCTCCAGTGCTACGGCACGAATCACTTGAGCGGCCCGCTCGTGGTGCAGGGAAACTTTGTCAGCAGCATGGCCAGCTTCACCGGCTCGAACGCGCTCCTCGTTTTGTCGGGGCCGGTGTCCGGCGATGGCGCGTCCTGGAGTATGCAGGGCGATGGCACCTATCGAATCACGGGCACGAATGACAACACGTTTTCCGGCGAACTGACGGTCTTCTACGTGGACCTTGAACTTTCAAAAACCAACGCCGTCGCCGTCACCGGCCCGTTGATCGTGGGCAGCGAGTTCAATCCGCCGGACACCGAATCCGTGCGCTGGCTGCGCCCGAATCAAATCGCCGAAAGCACGCCGGTCACGGTGCGGACGTCGGGCCGGCTCGAACTGCTGGGCCACGACGAGTCCATCGGCTCGCTCGCGGGTGACGGCCAGGTCGCGCTTGGTCTGGGCACGCTCACCACGGGAGTGAACGATGCTTCAACGACGTTCGCCGGCGTCATCAGCGGGATCGGCGGCAAGCTGACCAAGGCCGGTGCGGGCACGTTCACGCTCACCACGAACAACAGTTACACCGGCGTGAGCACGGTCTTCGGCGGCACGCTGCTCGTCCACGGCCAGCAGCCGTCGAGCGCGGTGACGCTGCTCACGGGTGGAACGATTGGCGGCAACGGTCGCGTCGGAGCCATCAACGCGCTGAACGGCCACGTCGCGCCGGGCACGAGTCCGGGAAAACTTTCCAGCGGCGGACTCTCGTTCTTCAACCCGGCGGGTTTGTTGAAGATTGAAGTCAACGGCACCAACGCGGGCGTCACTTTCGATCAAGTGGATGTGACCGGAACCGTGTTGCTCATGGGCGGCGGACTTGGCCTGTCCATGAACATCATTGGCGCGGTGAGCAATCAATACCTCGTGGTGAAGAACGACGGCGTGGATTTGATCTCCGGCACCTTCACTGGCTTGCCCGAGGGCGCGAGCGTGACGAACAACGGCGTCGTCTTCTCGATCACGTATCTTGGCGGCGACGGCAACGACATCGTGCTCGTGCAGCAGACGCTCGGTGTCGGCCCGCACATCGGCGGCATTCAGTGGCAAGGCGGCGGGCGCGTGGCACTGTCGGCCCTCGGCGTGCCGAACACGACTTTCACCGTCGAGGCCACGGATCATTTGAACGTGCCGATTCCTTGGCAGCCCATCGGCACCGCGCTGGCCGGCCCGGCGGGCGAGTTGCAATTCACGGACAACGACGCGCTGAATCACACGAACCGCTTCTATCGTTTCCGTCTGCCGTGAGTCTGGCCCGGGGAGCGCCGGCTGGAAGCCGGCGCTCCCGGTCTCCGGTCGCCGCAAAATGTGCCGTTCCAGTGAGACCATACGGTGGCACCAATTCGACCGCCTGCGCTTGGGAAGGTTGATTTTGCAGACCAGAAATTGAAGCCAGAGCCTGGCGTGAGCGTGTTCATCGGGAGCCTGTTAGTCCCGCCTAAAATTTCTTCTCAAGCCGTGCCGCGGGCTGCCGATAGTTTCATCGGAAAAATGTCATCGGGAAGTTTCAATCTCTTCGCACGCTGCTAGCCGCCGCGCCATGCACCCTTTTCGCCAACGTCTGTCGTCACATCTGCGCTTCCGGGCGGCGGCTTATGTCGTCCTGCTGGTCGCGCTGGTGCCGACGTGCGTCACGTTCTGGAAGATGCGTGAGAACGCGCGGGCGCGTGACGAGGCGCGCTTTCAAGCCGTCGCCACCGAGGTCGAGGGGACGGTGCGCGGCAGTCTGGAGCGGCTGGCTTCGGACTTGGTGACGTTCAGCGGTTTCTTCGAGGCGACGTACAGCGTCTCGAAGTCGAAATGGACCGCGCTCGTGGCGAAGCTGGATTTTGAAGGGCGGCATCCCGGCGTCCGGTCGGTTGGCTTCGCGCAGCAGTTGGCGCAGGCTGACGCCGCCCCGTTCGAGCAGCGCCTGCGCGCGGAGGGGCAGACAAATTTTTTCATCCGCCCGCCGGTCGCGCTGCCGCTTTCGTTTCCCACCGTGCTCTTCACGCATTTTCCTTCGAACTACATCGGCGGCGTGGGCTGGGACTCCTACTCGGACGCGGCCCGGCGCGCGAGCATCCACTCGGCGCTGCGCACGGGGCGTCCCGCCATCACCGGCAAGATGCCTTTCTTCCAAAACAATCTGAAGGACGCGGAAGGCTTCACCATTTTCGTGCCCGCGCAGACGGGCGGGCGCTCGAACGCCCCTGGCCATTGGCGCGGCGTCCTGTTCAGCTCGTTCGTTCCGCAAAAATATTTCAACGCGCTGCCGCAAAAAGAATTCGACGGCCTAGTGGACGTGGAACTGTTTGACGGCGTGGCGGCGGAACCGGCGGCGCTGCTTGGCTCCTTCGCGCAGAACCGGGCGGACACGAACGCGCCGGGCTTCACCGCCACCAAGCTGCTGCACTTTCTTGAGCATCCGCTTCTGCTGCGGGTGAGCGCGCGCCCGGAATTTGCCGCGCACACGGAGACGCACCTGCCGGTGGCCGTGCTGGCCTGCGGACTGGGTTTCAGCTTTCTGCTCTTCATCATCGCCTGGTCGCAGGGCAGCGCGCGGTGGCAGGCGGAGCGGATGAACCGCCAGCTCATTGAATCTGACGAGCGGCTGCGCGGGGCGAACGCCGAACTGGAGCAGAAGATCGCCGAGGGAAAAATCACCGAAGGACTGCTCGCCTACGAACGCGACCTGCTCCGCATGTTGCTCGAGCATTCGCCCGACCCGATTTATTTCAAGGACACTGACTCGCGCTTCATCAAATGTGGACGCGCCATTTCGCAGCATCTCAGCATCGCCGTGGCTTCCGAGGCCGTGGGCAAAACAGATTTTGATTTCTACACCGAGGAGCACGCAAGGCCCGCCTTCGAGTGCGAGCAGCAGATCATCCGCACTGGCCAGCCCGTCATCGGCCTCGTGGAAAAGGAAACCTGGCGCGACGGGCGCGAGACCTGGGTGCTGACGAGCAAGATGCCGCTGCGGGACAAGGCCGGGGCCATCATCGGCACCTTCGGCATCACCAAGGACATCACGAAACTCAAGGACGCCGAGCGCGAACTGGAGAAGGACAAGGAGATGCTCGCGGTGACGCTGCGTTCCATCGGCGACGGTGTAATCACTACCGACGTGCGCGGGCGCATCGTGATGTTCAATCAAGTGGCCGAACGTCTCACCGGCTGGACGGCGACGCTCGCGGTGGGGCGTCCGCTGGAAGAAGTTTTTTGCACGCAAGGTTCCGAAGGCGCGGACACGAACGCGGAACTGCTGGGCCGCGTGCTCTCCGGCGACGTGGTGCCGCCCACGCGCGACGCCGTGCTGGTGGCGCAGGGCGAGGGCGAACGCAACATTTCCCAGACCTTCGCGCCCATCATAGATCTCGACGAGCGCATCATCGGCGTGGTGCTCGTCTTCCGCGACATCACCGAGCGGCTGCAAGCCGAGGCCGAGTTGCAGAAGGCGGGCAAACTCGAATCCATCGGCCTGCTCGCGGGCGGCATCGCGCATGATTTCAACAACGTGCTCACGGTCATCCTTGGCAACATCTCGCTCGCCCGTCTCGCGGACGGCATGGGCCGTCCGGTCGGAGATTCGCTGGTCGAGGCCGAGAACGCCTCGCTGCGCGCGCGCGAGCTGACGCAACGCCTGCTGACCTTCGCGCGCGGCGGTGCGCCGATCAAAAAGCCCGTGCAACTCGCGCCGCTGGCCCGCGAGTGCGCGGCGCGCGCGCTCGAGGACGGCAGCGGGTCGCCCGAATTTTTCTTCGGCGACGACCTGTGGGCGGTCGAGGCGGACGAGGCTCAGCTCATGCAAGTGTTGCAGAATTTGATTCGCCACACGCGCGCCTCCACGAGCACGGACCCACGGCTCGACATTCACGTCTTCAACCAGCGGATCGAGCAGGACCCGCTGCTGTTCCTGAAGCCGGGCCGTTACGTGCGTGTGTCCATTCGCGATTACGGCGCGGGCATTCAGCAAGAAAATCTGCCGCGAATTTTTGAACCATACTTCGGCCCGAAGAAGCAGGGCCACGGCCTCGAACTCGCCACCGCCTACTCCATAGTTCGCAAACACGAGGGGCAGATTCGCGTCGAGTCCATCGCGGGGCAGGGGACGGTCTTCCACGTTTATCTCCCGGCGGCGGACGCGCCCGTCGCGCGGCCCGCGCCACGCCCACGCGCGCTGCGGCCTGCGACCGGTCCGCGCCGGGTGCTGGTCATGGACGATGAACTGCCCATTCGCAAACTCGCCGTGCAACTCTTGCAACGGCTCGGCTGCACCGTGGAGACGGCGGCGGACGGCGCGGAAGCGATCCAGCTTTACGAGTCCGCGCGTGGCCGGGGCGAACCCTTCGGCGCGGTCATCGTGGACCTGACGGTACCGAACGGCATGGGCGGCAAGGACATGATTCGCGAGTTGCGCGCGCGCGACCCGGATGTCCTCGCCATCGTCTCCAGCGGCTACTCGAATGATCCGGTCATGGCGAACTTCCGCGACTTCGGCTTCGCCGGCGTGATGCCCAAGCCTTACAGCAGCGAAGACCTTGCGACGGCGTTGGAAGAATTGTTTCCTGCGGACGCGTCGGCGAACTGAAGTGAACGCCTGGGCGCGCGTGGAAATAAAAAAAGGCGGACCCTCGCGAGTCCGCCTTCTGGTTGTGAAAACCGGTTAAGTCTTCTTCTTGGTCGTCTTCGTCGCCTTCTTTGCCTTCACGGCTTCCTTCTGGCGCTTGTTGTAAGCGTTGCGACGTTTGCGTTTGATACCTTTGTTCAGCTGCTGGCCCATAGTTTCTTTACTTTGAATTGTTGATCCGTTTGTTTGGCCGCGACTATGAAGAGACGCGCGACGGTGTTCAAATGCTTTCTCGGGCTGCTGGTTCTCGCCCTCGTGGCGGGCTGCGGCACGACCGAGGAACGCAAAAAAAAGAAGGAGTTGAGCAACCTCCGCATCCACGCCGAGACCAGCGGACAGGCCGACATGTCATCGGCCATCTCCGTCATCCGCGCCTCGCCCATCCGGCTGAACGTCGAGCGCGAACCGCTGCTGGACGAGAACAACGTCGAGGCCGCGAGCGTCGAGGAACAGGCTGGCGGCTTCGTTATCCGGGTGAAATTTGACCGGCAAGGCTCGTGGATTCTGGAGCGTGCCACCGTGATGAATCGGGGCCGGCACCTCGCCATCCATAGTGAGTTTGGCGCGCACCGCTGGCTGGCCGCGCCGCTCGTCACGGGCAAAAACAGCACCGGCGAAATGGTCTTCACGCCCGACTGCACGCGCGAGGAGGCCGAGCGCGTCGTGCGCGGGCTGAACAACGTGGTGCGGAAGATCAAACGGAAGGACAACTGGCCGTTCCCAACCTCGGTGGACAAGTGAAACAAGTTCCAAATCCCAAAATCCAAAATCCAAACACACTCCAAAACTCAAATTCCAAAGCGAACTGGACCGGCTTGCGCGCTAGATTGGATTTTGGAATTTGGAGTGTGTTTGGGTTTTGGATTTTGGGATTTGGAGTTTCTGCTTTCGCCCAACCCTTTCAACTCCCCACCGCCAACCGCGCCCTCTACGAAGCGGGCGGCGGTGACAAATTCTTCGTCGGCACCACCGGGCGCACCTGGGAGAGCGGCACCTTCGGCTGCGTGCGCAGCGAGGGCTGGCAGATGCACGAGGGCCTCGACATCCGCAGCCTTCAGCGCGACAAGCGCGGGGAGCCGACCGACCCGATCCTGGCTGCGGCGGACGGCACGGTGGCCTACATCAATCCCCGCGCCAGCGCCTCGAACTACGGCAAGTACATCGTGCTGCGGCACACGATTGATGGTCTGGAAGTGTTCACGGTCTATGCCCACTTGAGTGCCTTCGCCAGCGGTTTGAAAACGGGCCAGAGCGTGAAGACCGGCGAAGTCATCGCCACGATGGGCCGCACCAGCAACACCGGCGAGCGCATCTCCCTCGAACGCGCGCACCTTCATTTCGAGATCAACCTCTTCGTCAACGACCGCTTCTCCGCCTGGTACAAGAAGGAGCATCCCAAGCAGCCGGACGACCACGGCATGTGGAACGGAATGAATTTGCTCGGCCTCGACCCGCGCCTCGTCTTCCTCGAACAGCGGGCGCAGGGCGCGAAGTTCAGCTTCCAGAAATTTGTGAAGAGCCGTCCCGAGCTGTGCCGTGTCATCGTGCGCGACGCGAATTTCTCGTTCCCCAAACGCTACCCGGCGCTCATCCGCCCGAACCCGCTCGCGCAGAAGGAAGGCGTGGCCGGCTATGAAATCGCGCTCGACGCCAACGCCGTCCCCATCCAGCTCACGCCGCGCGCCGCCAGCGAACTGAAGTCCAAGCAGCGCTACCAGTTGTTCTCCGTGAACGCCGCCGAGCAGCAGCGCAACCCTTGCCGCAAGCTTGTCACCCGGCGCGGCGCGGACTGGGAACTCACCAACACCGGGCTGAACTTTCTCGAACTGCTGACGGAGTAGCGTGCTGATGGAGGTGCCGGCGTCAGCGCGTCGAGACCTGCCTGCCCAACTGACGGGTGCGATTAGAAATGCGGGTTACAAGTGAACTCGCTGCGTGGGTCAGGCTTCCACGCCTGACGGTTCACGGGGCTTCCTAGCCCCGTGTTCATGAGGGAGCAACGGCACTCAAAACCGGCGGCAGGATGCCGCCGGAACCGTCAGGCTGGAAGCCTGACCCACCTCTCCCGGTCCCGGCACGCGGTTGACCGCCACTTCTAATCGCACCCCTGCCCAACTGACGGGTTGACGCCCCACTTTCTCCGCCTAACCTCTCCCGCTCGTCGCCGCAGACAGGACCAGTGCTCCGGCTCACACGGAGTTGAAGTGTTTTCCCCTCCGTGCCGTGGCAGTTCCAACGCGGGCGACACACATTTTCATGCTGACCATTCGCGAACTTAAAATGGCGCTCGGCGGGCGCACGCTCTTCGAGAACGCTTCGTTCCAGGTGAACTACGGCGACCGTGTGGCGCTCGTCGGGCCGAACGGCGCGGGCAAGTCCACGCTCTTCTCCATCATCCTCGGCCAGAAGGAGCCGGACGCCGGCACCGTGCAGCGCGACGAATGGACGATGGTCGGCCATCTGCCGCAAGAAGCAGAAACGCACGGCGACGAGACGATTCTCGACGTGGCAACCGGGCGCGTGGACGAACTGCCGCGCCTCGAAAAACTGTTGCACGAACTCGAAGCCGCCGGCGATGTCGCCAGTCCCAAGTATCTCGAAGCCCACGCCAAGCACGACGCCCTCAACGATCCGCAGGTGGAAACGAAGGCCAAGAAAATGTTGCGCGGCCTCGGCTACCGCGAGACGGACTTCGGACGCATGGCGCGCGAGATGAGCGGCGGCTGGATCATGCGCGCGCGGCTGGCGCGTTTGCTGGTGATGGAGCCGGACTTGTTGCTGCTCGACGAGCCGACGAACCATCTCGATTTGCTCTCGCTGCTCTGGCTCCAGAATTATCTGAAGAACTATTCCGGCGCGTTGCTGCTCATTTCGCACGACCGGCAGTTCATGGATGAAGTGGTGACGCAGGTTCACGAAATCTCCGAGCGGAAGCTCATTGATTACACGGGCAACTACACGGACTACCTGCGCCAGCGCGAGGAACGCTACGAGCAGCAGCTTGCGGCCTACAACAATCAGCAGAAGGAAATCACCGCGCTGCAACAGTTCGCGGA
>JANOAY010000251.1:0-8996 GCA_031411375.1 Pedosphaera sp.
CGATCCGCTCGCGCCCGCCTTCAGCACCCAAGGTTGCGACGGCAATTTCGCCACCGTGCAATCGCACGAGGACTCGGTGTGAATGATCGAGGCGTCAGCACTGGAAGTGTTCGTGACCCAGAACGTGAACGTGGCGTTCTCATTCATCGCCTGCGTCTTCGCGAACTTCTCCCGCGCGTCCCAGACGAAGGGGTTGGTGGAAATGATCTCGGCGCGCGACAGCAGAACACTGAGGGCGAGCAGAATGACGAATGACGAATGACGAATGGCGTGGACGGGCGTTGTCTTTGCTCCGTGAGGTGGAACTGCTCGCGCTGCGAGCAGTCGGGCCGCGCAGAGCGGCCCGCCGAAAGGCCCTACGCGCTACAGACGCTGTCGGTCGCACGGGCCGCCCGCTCTGCGCGGGCTTGTTTGGTCGCAGCGCGACCAAACCCACCAGCACCGTGTCGAAGCGAGCCGTTTTTTTCTGCGTGTGTGTGTTTGCTTTTGCCAAAAGTTTTCCGCGGTGCTGAACTCGCCTATGCACTTGCTCAAGGCATGGATTGAACCCAAATTTTTTTCGCGCGCCCTCCTCCTCGCGCTCACGCTCCTTGCACTGAACGTCTCCGCGCAGAACACCGTCGTCACCAATCGCGCGCTCAAGCTGGACGGGCAGGGGAGCTATGTCGAATTGCCGACGGACATTTTCCGCGACCTCACGCAGGCGACCGTCGAGGTGTGGGCGAAGTGGAAGGAGTTCGCCTGGTACTCGCGCGTGTTCGAGTTCGGCGCGGGTTATCAGTCCGTCAGTTTGTTCAACCACATGACGAACTCGGACCTGCGCTTCAACATCTACCCGCGCTTCGCGAAGAACGATCCATCCTCCATGTTCACGGCCACGGCGCGCGGGCTGTTGCGCACGAACGAATGGATTCATCTGGCCGCCGTCAGCGGGCCGGGCGGGATGCAGCTCTACGTCAACGGACGCCTCGCCGCGCACCACACCAACGCGCTGACCTTCGCCGACATCAAAGTCACGCAGACTAGCGTGCTTGGGCGCGGTCTGGCGCGCGGACCGATGGACAAAGACTTCAAGGGCGAGATTGACGAGGTGCGCGTGTGGGATCACCGCCGTACGCTGGCGCAAATTCGTGACGGCATGTTCAAGCGGATGCACGGCACGGAGGACGGCCTGACGCATCTGTGGAATTTCGACGACGGCACGGCGAGCGACTCGGGGCCGGAGTTTCATCACGGCAAACTGATCGGCAAAGCGCGCGTCGGCTCGTCGGACTTGGACCTCGCGCCGCCCGTCGCGCCGGTCGTGGCCGTGGCGACTCCGCCCGCGCCTGCGCCGGTCGTTTCCAATCCGCCGCCCGTGGCCGCCGCTGTGCCGATTCAGGTGGCCGTGACCGCGCCTGCCTCCGGCTCGAACGCCGCCGTGTGGTGGATCGCCGGTGCGCTCCTCTCGCTCGTCGCCATGCTGGCCTGCCTGATGATGATGTTGCGCCGCAGCGGCCTCGGCACGCCGAAGCAACTGCTGCCCGGCACGGTCGCAGGCGCGCTGACCGAAGGCGGCGGGCAAAACGAGCAGGCTTTGAAGGAGCGGGCGCTCGCCGACCTCACGGATTTTGCGAAGCAAAGCTTGGTGCAAGGACTTTACTCCCAACGCGCCGCGCTCCTCGAAACGCATCAACAAGCGCAAGCCGAACTCGCGCTCCTCGAAGCCCGTGTCGTGGCGCTGCACCTGCCCGAGCGTATTCAAGCCTACGAGACGCGCATCGCTGAACTCGAAGGCCAGCTCACCAATCGCAGCGACGAACTCCGCGAACTCACCCTCGCCACCCTGCACGTCCTCCGCGAGAAACTTGAGGAAGAGAAGCAGAAGGAGCCGAAGCCGGGACGCTTCAACTGAAAATCATTTTCTAAATTTATGAACACACGACCTGTCCTCATTTTGGCCTTGCTCATCGCCGTGACGTCCGGCGCGGCGGAGCGGCCTACTGTTCCCGCCACGGCGATTGCGAAGAAGAAGGAGCTGCTCTTCTCCGATGATTTCTCCGGCGAACCGGCCAAGGCCTGGCATAAGGTCGTGCCGACGTTTGCCGTCGAGAACGGCGCGCTCAAAGGCACGCAGACGCGCGACAAGAACGTGCCTGCTGCCGACGGCAAGCCGGCCATCACCGCCCACGCCGCCGTGCATGGGCTGGAGCTGCCGACGAGGGACAGCGTGGTGGAGGTGAAGATTCGTTTCGAGGGCGCCTCGATGATTGACGTGGAGTTCGACGACCGCAAATACACCGGCGCGCACTACGGCCATCTCTGCCGCGCCCAAGTTCGCACCAACGGCGTGACCATCATGGATGAGCGCGACGGCAACATGCGGAACGACATCTACGAGATGAGCAAAGACCCCGCGAAGAAAGATGAACGCAAGAAGCTTCTCGAAGGCCGTCAGGTGACTTACCCCGCGAAACTGCAAACCGGTAAATGGTACACGCTCGTCGTCGAGACCGTGGGCGAGGAAATGCGCGTGACGCTGGATGGTCAGCCGGCCGCGTATTTGAAATCCACCGGCATCGGCCACGCCACCAAGTCCAAGATCGAATTCGGTGTCGCTGGCAAGGACGGACTCTTCGACGATCTCAAAGTGTGGAGCGCGGAGCCGGTGAAGTAGGCCGTTCTCGTCGTCGCGCGACCACTCCTTTGCTCGTAGGTGACGACGTAAGGAGTCTCAAACTGATCGGAGAAAAACCCAGTTAGAGACTCGTTAC
The DNA here is from genome assembly GCA_031411375.1 of Pedosphaera sp. GTDB lineage: Bacteria > Verrucomicrobiota > Verrucomicrobiia > Limisphaerales > SIBH01 > JANNGC01. The sequence goes on from JANOAY010000251.1 coordinate 2,754, forward strand.
CTCGTCTCCTACTTTGATGGAAATGGTCGCCGCGCGACCAGTTCCACCACACTCCAAGAACAAATTGCTCGTAACCGCCCGCCGCACCCGCGCCTCTTGTTTGCTTGCGTAACAACAATTCCAAACAAAAGGCTCTCCCATGAATTCAAAGACCGCCGTGCTGGCTTTGGTAGGTTTCCTCGGTGTCAGCGGCGCGCTCGCGCAGGACTGGCCGCAGTGGCGCGGCCCCAACCGCGACGCCAAGGCCGCCGACTTCAAAACGCCGAAGACCTGGCCCAAGGAACTCACGCAGAAATGGAAAGTGACCGTCGGCGACGGCGTGGCCACGCCCGCGCTGGTCGGCGACCGGCTCTACGTTTTTTCGCGCGAGCAGGGTTTTGAAATCACCCGCGCGCTCAACGCCGCCGACGGCAAGGAACTGTGGCAGGAGAAATACGAGGCGCTCGGCGCGAACGGTCCCGCCGCGCAATACTCCGGCCCGCGCAGTTCGCCCGCCGTGGCGAACGGCAAGGTCGTCACGCTCGGCGTGCGCGGCATGATTTCCTGCCTCGACGCCGCCACCGGTCAGAAGCTCTGGCGCAAGGACGAGTTCAACTCATATCCGAATTTACATCCCTCCAGTTCGCAGATGATCGTGGACGGTCTCGCCATCGCGCAGCTCGGCGGACGCGACAACGGCGCGCTCGTGGCCTATGACCTCGCCACCGGCGCGCAGAAGTGGAAAGCCGCCGGGGCCAGCCCGTCCTACGCCTCGCCGGTGTTGATGACCGTCGGCGGCGTGAAACTGATCGTCGCGCAAACGGAATCAAAACTCATCGCCATCTATGCTGCCGACGGCAAGCTCGCGTGGGAATCTGCCGCCGCGCCTCAAGGCGGCGGGCCGGGTGGCGGCGGTGGCGGACGCGGCGGTGGCGGCGGGCGTGATTACAAAGCGGCCACGCCGCTGGTGGACGGCCCGACCATCATCACCGCCGGACGCGGCGTGCAGGCGCTGCGGCTGGAAAAGACCGGCGACAAGTTCATCGCCAAAGAACTGTGGAGCAACGCGGACAAAAATCTTTCCTTCAGCACGCCCACCGTGAAGGCCGGGCGGCTCTTCGGACTCACCGGGAACAACGAACTGTTCTGCCTCAGCACGACGGACGGCAAGACGCTGTGGAGCGCGCCGTTCCCGACGGGCGCGACGGCGCCCGCCGTACGTGCGGCGTTGGAGAAACTGGATTTTCAACCCACGGTCTTCGGTCTGCCGCAAGACCCGCCGCCCGGAGCGCCGCGTCGCCCCGGTGGCGGTGGCGGTAGTGGGCCGGGCGGGCCAGCCGGTCCTGGCGGCCCAGGAGGGCAGGGCGGCCAGGGCCGTCCCGGTGGTGGCGGCGGCGGACGCGGCGGTGGCGGTGGTGGCGGCGGCTACGGGACGATTGTGGATGCGGGGGCGGCGGTCTTTGCGCTCACGCCGGGCGGGCAATTGATCGTCATTGATCCGAATGACGCGGCTTTCAAACCACTGGCCAGCTACAAAGTCGGCAGTCAGACGCACGCCTATCCGGTCGTCTCCGGCGCGCGCCTGTTCATCAAGGACAAGGACTCGCTCACGCTCTGGACGGTGGAGTAAAGCGCGGCGGAAACGCGCCGTTGCTTTTTGACGGGAGCTTCGTTCGTCACGCGAACGAAGCTCTTTTTGTTTTCAGATGGGCCGGCCGTGAACGGCCTACCACTCGATGACCGCCGCGCCCCACGTCAGGCCCGCGCCGAAGACGAGGAGGAGAATCAGATCGCCGCGCTGGAATTTTCCTGATGACACGGCTTCGTCGAGCGCGATGGCGACGGAGGCGGCGGAGGTGTTGCCGTACTTGTGCAAGTTCACGAAGACCTGCTCGGTCGTCGCGCCGAGGCGTTCACCCACGGCGTCAATGATGCGCTGGTTGGCCTGGTGCGGGATGACGCACTTGATTTGCGTGATGTCCACTTCGCAGCGGCGCAGCACTTCCTGCGCGGCGGTGTACATGGCGTTGACGGCGTTCTTGAAAGTTTCTTTGCCGTCCATGCGGAGGTAGTGGAGGCCGTCAGAAACGGACTGTGCGGTGGGCGGACATTTGCTGCCGCCGCCGGGGAGTGAGAGGAGATCGGCCTTCGATCCGTCCGCGCCCATGCAGGCGGTGAGCAGGCCGTGCGTGTTCGGACGGTTCTGCAAAATCGCCGCGCCCGCGCCATCGCCGAAAAGCACGCAGGTGTTGCGGTCGCGCCAGTTGATGATCGAGGAAAGTTTTTCCGCACCAATGACCAGCACCGTCTCGTACGTGTGCGACATCACGAACTGTTGGCCGATCTCCAGCGCAAAAATGAAGCCGGAGCACGCCGCCTCCATGTCGAACGCCGCCGCGCGGAACGCGCCAATCTTCTGCTGCACCAAACAGGCCGTGGCGGGAAACGGCATGTCCGGCGTGATGGTCGCCACGATGATAAGGTCAATCTGCTCGGGCTTGATGTTGCCGCGCTCCATCGCGAGCAACGCCGCCTTCGTCGCCATGTCGGACGTGAATTCATCCGCCGCCGCAATGCGCCGCTCGCGGATGCCGGTGCGGCTCATGATCCACTCGTCCGTGGTGTCCACCATCTTTTCCAAGTCGGCGTTGGTCAGGATGCGCTCGGGCACGTACGAGCCGACGGCGGCGATGGAGCAGGAGCGGCTCGTGTAATTGTTCTTCGCGCGCGGGTTCCGGAATTTTTTTGGCTGGGTGGTTTTCATGCGGGAACGGATTTGGATTCTTGGGCGCGCGCGATGGTGGCGGCGATGCGTTCGTTCAAATGCTGGCTGGCGGTCTCGGCAAGTTGCCGGAGCGTGTTCGCGACCACGCGCTCGCTGCCGGAGCCGTGGACTTTCACGACGGTTCCATTCAGGCCCACGATGCGCGCGCCGCCGTGCGCCTCGGGGTCCATGGTCTTCTTCAACTTGCGAAAACCTTCCCGGGCGAGCAACGCGCCGAACTTCCGCACCGGCGTCGCGGTCATCTCACTCTTCAAAATGTGGAGGATCGTCTTGCCCAGTCCTTCCGCCGTTTTCAAAACGATGTTGCCGGTGAATCCGTCGGTGACGACCACATCCACCTGGTCCGCAAAAATGTCCGTGCCTTCGACGTAGCCGATAAAATTCAACTCCGACTTCTTGCACAACTCCGCTGCCTCTTGCGTGAGGTCGGTGCCTTTGAACTCCTCGCTGCCATTGCTCAGGATGCCGACGCGCGGCTTCGCGATGCCGAGCATCTCGCGCGCGTAAGTCGAACCGATGAGAGCGAACTGAAACAGATGCAACGGCTCACACTCAGGATTCGCGCCCGCATCCAGCATGACGAAGTGTCCTTTCACCGTCGGCATCACGGTGACGATGGCGGGGCGTTTGACGTGTTCGAGCCGACCGAGGCCGAAGGTCGCTGCCGCCACGAGTCCACCGGTGTTGCCAAGCGAGACCACCGCGTCCGCCTTGCCATCGCGCACCAAGGCCACGGCGCGCACGACGCTGGAATCTTTTTTGCGGCGGATGGCGGTGAGCGGGTTGTCCTCCATCGTCAGCACCTGGGTGGCATTGACGACTTCGACGCGGGGATCTGCGCAGCCTTGCTGCTGGAGCGCGGCACGGACTTCCGCTTCCGCGCCGACGAGGAAAAGTTTTTCGATGCGCTCGTGGCCGGGCGACGTGAGCGCGAGTTTGACCCCAGAAACGACGACGCCACAACCGTGGTCGCCGCCCATGACGTCAACAGCGATGCGCATAAAACAACAAGAGCGCGAAGAGAAATACTCGTCCGCGCTCTTGGGGCAAAGGGAAATTACGCGCTGGCCTTGATGGTCAGGACTTGGCGGCCCTTGTAGTAGCCGCAGGCCGGGCAGACGCGATGGGGCCGGTAGGCCGCCGCGCACTGCGGGCAGGAGCTGATTTGCGGCAGCGTGAGCACGCTGTTGTAAGCACGGCGCATCTTCATGCGGCTCGTCGAAGGTTTTCTCTTGGGAACGCCCATATCAGTTTTTCAGTTTCAGTTTATCGAGTTCATCCCAAGCGGACGGCACTTCTTCAAACGCCACGCTCGGTTCCTTCCGCGCGGGCAGTTTCAGGCCGCCGCACTCCGTTTCACACAACGGATGTTGCGGAAGGGTGAGGAGAATGTCTTCCCGCACGTATGGTGTCAAGTTCACCAAATCGTTCGAGACACTCACCGCGTCCTCGCCGGTCAGCGGGAGGTGGCAGGCCCAGTCCTCCATCCGTAGCGGGCTGCTGAACTTCTTCAGGCAGCGCACGCAGGTCAGTTCCAGCGGCAGCGTCAGTTCTCCCCGCACCAGCAGGGCGTCATCCAGGCTTTCCGCCGTCAGGTCGTAGGCCAGCGGGCCGGTGAACTGCACCAGGTCGTCCGGCCAGTCGAGTTCCAGCTCCGCGACCGGCAGTTCGCCGGCGAAGGACAAGTCCTTGGTCTCAAGATGTCGGATGTTAAATGTCAGTGGCATGTTGGCCTCCGTTTCTGGGGAATGAATAATGGTTCTGGGCGCACGCCGTCAAATGCGCGCCGATCCGCGTCCGCAGTCTCACTTCGCCAATTTCCTCTTCAACGCCGTCTCCACATGCGCCGGGACGAAGGCGTGGATGTCGCCGCCGAGGCGCACGATTTCCTTGATGATGCGCGAACTGACAAAGGTGTAGGTCTCCTTGGGCATCATGAAGATGGTCTCGACGCGCTCGTTGAGCTTGCGGTTCATGAGCGCCAGTTGGAACTCGAACTCGAAGTCCGAGATGGCGCGCAGTCCGCGGATGACGGCCTGCCCGCCGCACGCCTCCACGTAATTCACGAGCAGCCCGTTGAACGAATCCACCTTCACGTTCGGCAGCCCGCGCACGGATTCGCCGACCAGCGCCACGCGCTCGTCGAGGCTGAAGAGCGGCTTCTTCCCCTCGTTGTTCGCCACGGCCACGATCACGGTGTCGAAGAGCTTGGTGGCGCGTTGCACGATGTCGAGATGACCGTTGGTGAAGGGGTCAAAGCTGCCGGGATAAATCACAGTGCGCACGGCCGGAGCGTAGCGAGGCGCGGGAGATTTCCCATTGGAAAATTGTGTGGAGAGAAACAGCGAAGGCATTTCAATGCCGCACCAGCCGGGTGGCGGCAGGCGTCCCGCCGGACGTCAAGCCGCAGCGTCTCGCCCGGCGGACTGGGCCTCGCCTCGAATAGGAGCTGGAAAACCAGAGCGGCCAAGGCCGGGCGGCGGGACGCCGGCCCTCTACGTCAGGCGAGACGCCTGACTCCACAGCGCGTGCGTCCGTTCGCGCGCCTTTCCCGTTACATCTCGCGCAGCGCCTTCGGGCGGATGATCGTCATGCTCTGCCCCGCTTCATCCATCGTCATGTCTGACGAACGCCACGGGACTTCATACGCCCGCACGGCGTCGCGGAAGCCTTTCAAATTCATCGGCGGCTGCTCAATGCACGTCGCGGCGAGCGCAGGATCATCGCGCAGCAGCGCGAGGAAGGTCTGCTCGCCAATCAAAATGCGACTGCGGCCCGAGGCGCTTTCGAGGCGCGAGGCCAGGTTCACCTCCCGGCCGAAGACGGTGTAGTTTACCAGATGCGCGTCGGAACCCATCAGGCCCACGGTCATCATGCCGGTGTTCACGCCGGAGCCGAGCACGAGGATGTCGAGCAAGGGCTGCGGCGCTTCGCCACGAAAGGCGCGCTGCATGTTCGCCTCCTCGCGGCGCGCGTTCTCCTCGCGGCGCTGCTGGTTCAGCTCGAAGATTTCGCGCTGAATATCAATGATGGCGCGGACGCAGGCGACGGCGTGGCGCGCGTTTGCCACGGGCGCGCCCCAGAAAGCCATCACGCAGTCGCCGATGTATTTGTCGAGCGTGCCGCCGTGGCGTTTGATGCAGGCGGCGGAGATGCCGAGGTAAAGATTCACCGTGGCCAGCACGTCCGCCGCCTCGGTGTCGAAGAAGTGTTTCGCCTCGTCACCAACCAGTCCGCGCTCGTGCGCGCTGGCGTCGGCGAGTTGCTGCCGGGCGTCGGTGATTTCCGTGAAGCTCCGCACGTCGGCGAAGAAGACAGTCAGTTCGCGCCGCGCGCCGACGAGCGAAAGTTTTTTCGCTCCGAGCAGTTCTGTCACGATGTCGGGCGAAACGATTTTGCTGAAGATGCTTTTCGTGCGGTGGCGCAATTCGCGCTCATGACGCACGAGATACGTGATCAAACAAACGTGCGTGACGAGG
>JANOAY010000252.1:0-3490 GCA_031411375.1 Pedosphaera sp.
CCGATCCGCGCGCCTTGGGCGTGAAACGCTTGTAGCTCATCGCTGTCTGCGCCACGGCTTCCTTCACTTTCAAAGCTTCCGGCTTCACGCCGTTGTTGTTCTCCGCGTTGGCAATCGCGCTGTCGAGCGTCTTGGCGACGACCCGGGCGGACTTGCGCGACACGAACTTCAGCACCGCCTGCGCCTGGAGCGCGGGCAGTCCCTGAATCTGCCGGACCATCTCGCGCATTTTCTGCGCGGACATGCGGACATTTTTGGTAATGGCTTGAACCTGCATAAACTATTTCGCCTCCGCTTTCGCCGTGTGCGCGCCGTGCTTCTTGAACGTGCGCGTCAGGGAGAATTCGCCGAGCCGGTGCCCGACCATGTTTTCGGTCACGAAGACCGGGTTGAAAACTTTCCCGTTGTGCACGTTGAACGTCAGGCCGACGAAGTCAGGCGTGATCATCGAACGGCGCGACCAGGTTTTGATCGGCAGCTTGGATTTCACTTCCTTCGCCTTGACGATCTTGTCCATCAAATGATGGTCAACAAACGGACCTTTTTTAATTGAGCGACCCATACTTCAAAAATTTTTCTAGCGTGTCTTCAGAGGTTTGCCATCGCGGCGCACAATGATGTACCGGTTGGAATACTTGTGTTTGAGGCGCGTGCGGAAACCCTTGGCCTGCAAACCCCACGGGGAGGTGAGCTGCTGCCAGCCGCCGCCGGACTTCGATTTGCCCTGACCGCCGCCGTTCGGATGGTCCACCGGGTTGCGAGCGACGCCGCGGCTGATCGGGCGGATGCCGCGATGACGCGAGCGACCGGCCTTGCCGAGAACGACGTTCTCGTGCTCGGCGTTGCCGACCTGGCCAATGGTCGCGTAGCAGTCTTCCTGCATCTTGCGAATTTCACCTGACGGCAGACGAATCTGCGCGTAGCCGCCGTCACGGGACATCAGTGTGGCCGAAGAACCGGCGCTGCGCACGATCTGCCCGCCCTTGCCGGCGTGCAGTTCGATGTTGTGAATGGCGATGCCGACGGGAATTTTGCTCATCGGGAGAGCGTTGCCCAAATCAGGAGCCGCCACCGCGCCGCTCATCACCTTGGCTCCGACTTGGAGACCGGCGGGAGCGAGGATATAAGCCTTCTCGCCGTCCGAGTATTGGAGCAGCGCGAGACGCGCCGTGCGAATCGGATCGTATTCGATGGCCGTGACCGTCGCTTCCATGCCGTGCTTCTGGCGTTTGAAATCCACGATGCGCAGCTTCTGCTTGTGACCGCCGCCGATGCCGCGGGCCGTCGCACGACCGTAGTGGTTACGACCGCCGGATTTTTTGCGAATCTCGAGGAGACTTTTCTCCGGCTTCTTTTTCGTGAGTTCGCTGTAGTCCGCGATCGTGATGTATCGCGTCGAGGGCGTCAGCGGCCTAAATGTTTTAACTGGCATAAAAATTAACCTTTCACGTCACACAGCTTGCAGCGGTCGAGACCATTAATCCTGCGCCCGGAGGGGTCGTCAGTTATCGGCCTGCCGATCAAAATGCTGTTTTTCGCACCGGTTGCCCGGCGGAAAGGACGCGGACAGTAGCAAACGAATTTTGGGGTGCAATAGATTTTTTCGCCGCTAGGGAACTCTTCATCATCCGAACAAATCTATCTGCGGCGTGGGCGTGAGCTGCTGGAGTTTGTCGCGCTCACGTTGCGGCGCGGCCCGGCGGACCTTGCCTTCAGGCGTGAGTTCGGAGTCTTCGAGTTCGCGCAGGATTTCCTTCGCGCGCAACACGTCAGGCCGCAGTCGTGGGCACGTGCCGGAGCAAGGGTTTTGCCCGCGGCCATGTTCGCACGCGGGGGCTGGGAGCTTGTGGACACCGCTCTCTCTTTGACGTTGCGGCAGGTTGAAACCCCGCGCTCCGCGTCAGAGCTTTAATTGCAGCAGACCCACTTCCAGCGCGAGCGCCTCCTGCACGTTCGAGTTCAACTGCCGTTGCAACCGCTCGAGCACGCGTAGATTGCCGGACGCGGCCTGCGCGTTCACCCGCGACGCGAGCGTGGCCGTGGCGGGCTGCAACGCGGGGAACGTGAGCAACCGCGTGTCGCCGAGCGATTGCAGCCACACGTCGCGGAGCCAGAATTCCAGACCGGTCAGCACCTCGGTGCGCTGGCGGCGATACTCGGCTTCGATGGCGGCCTTGAGTTCGTCCTCCCAGCGCTCGCGGAGTTTCGGATCGAGGTCGTCGTATTTCTCGAGCGGCGAGCGCGCGGTCATTTCCTCCTCCACCTTTTCCTTCAACGCGTTCAGACGCCCGAGCAGCACCGAGAGCAAACGATAGCGGCTGAGAATGGAGCCGCGCTCGGCCACCGCCGTGTCGCTGAACTGCCGCAGCCACGCGACGAAGGACTCGTCCTGAAAGCGTTCGGCTCCCGCCGAGAAATTCAGGCGCAAGCAGCGTGAAATGATCGTCTCCAGAATGCGCCCCGGCTCGGTGGTGAGCAAAATCAGCACGGAACGCGGCGGCGGCTCTTCCAAAGTTTTCAGGAAGGCGTTCGCGGCCTGCACATTGAGGCGGTCTGCGCCGGCGATGATCGCGACTTTGTATTCCGCCTCGGTCGGCTTCAGGAAAATCGTCTGCATCACGTCCCGCATCTGGTCAATGGTGATGACGCGGGACTTCGACTCGGGCCGCACCCACTGCACGTCGGAGTGATTGGTGCCGTCAATTTTCCGGCACGCGAGGCAGACGTCGCACGAGTCAGGAGCGCCCGGCACAGTCTGGCTCTGGCGCGGGTTCTGACAGTTCAAGGTCTTGGCAAGCGTGCGGGCGACGAGTTCGAGACGTTCCAAATCATCGCCAGAAAAAAGATACGCGTGACCGAGCCGCTGCCGCGCGAGGCTGCGCTGGAGCAGTTCCACCGAATCTTCCGGTTCAGTGAGCGTGGCGAAGGACATGGTTCAATTCTCCGCGGGCGGCGGCGCGGCCGGTGTGTGCCGCACGAGCAGCGGAATGCTCCCGACGTGATTCGACGCCACCGCGATATCAATGCCGTAAAGACCCGGACGCTCGAAGCGCAACTGCTGGATGTTGATGATGAAATTGCGCGAGATGAAACTCGTGTCGTCCGGCACGGTGACGTCCACCGGGATGTCAATGCTCGGCATGACGAGCTTGCCGTCCTCGTCCACGAAGTTGAGTTTCATGTCCTTGTGGCCCTCCTCCATTTTGCTGAAGACGAGGCGGAGCGCGATGGAGCATTGCGGATGCACGGCGGGGAGCTGCCCGGCGTTGATGGTGTCAAAGGTGCCGAGAATGTTCAGCTTTCCGTGCGAGTCGGTGGCGGCGTCACAAAGCGCGGCGATTTGAATGTCCATGCGGCGGCGAGCTTAGGGGCGGAGAGCGCGGCGGGAAACGCAAAACATCGGAGCTTCCGGAGCGCGGGTTTTCAACCCGCAGCAACGTGACAAGTTCAGCCGTGTTGATTTGTTCGGGCACGCCTCGTTATCGCACGT
>JANOAY010000253.1:0-2811 GCA_031411375.1 Pedosphaera sp.
GCAAGCCGTCGGGCGGCTGATTCCGGGAGCGGGCATCGAGGTGGATGCAAAGCTGCCGTTGCCGGAAAAGCTCAAGCATGTCCAGGCGCTCATGGCCCAGGGCGACGCAGGGGCGCGAAAGATTTACCAGACCATCGGCACGTATCTCGGCTACGAGATCGCGCACTACGCGGACTTCTACGACTTCGATCACGTCCTGATTCTCGGCCGCGTGACCACCGGCGAAGGCGGCAGCGTGATGATTGAAGGCGCGAAAGAAGTGCTGCGCGCCGAGTTCCCCGAACTCGCGCCGCGCGTGAACTTCCACATGCCCGACGAGAAGGACAAACGCCACGGCCAAGCGGTGGCGGCGGCGAGTTTGCCGGAGATTGGGTAGCAACGTGCCCCCGGGCATCCTGCCGGGTGGGGATTTCATCACGCCGGACGCTGCTCGCGAGTCGAGCAACGCACGAAGTTACCGCGCTCCGGCCCGGCGGGACGCCGGGGGCACGCTGATTCCGCCCGCATGGTTGCAATTGTTTTTCCCATCGCCATACTCGCGCACCAAATTTATGAAGATGTGTTTTCTCCGAGGCTCACTGCTCCTGGCCGTCGCCGGTTTGCTCGCTTGGAATGCGAAGGCCGATCCGATTCTGCCGTACGCTCAACCTGTCGCCGTGCAACTCACGGACGACCTCAACGCCGGCAGCCCGGACGCGAAGACGCTGGAGCGCGCGCTCAAATCGTTTCACACGACCTCGAGAAATTTGCGCGGTGACGCGAACATTCTCCGCAGCCTGAACACCTATCTGAACAGCATCACGGGCTACGCGCCGCTGCTTACCAACGCCGCGCTGGACTACCAGGCGGACTTTCAACTCCGCCGCGACGAGATCACGGGCCAGCTCATCCCCGCCCCGATCAGCGCGAACAAAACTTCCGCGCGCACGGCCCTGACCCGCGTGAACAATTCGCTCTCGAACGCGGTTCTCGCCGCGACCACGGCCAAGCGCATCCAGCATCTTCAGAATGCGGCGTCGCAGCTCGCGGTGGCCAGCAACTCCGTGCAGCGCGCGCTCCGCACGCGGCCCGGCCTGAGCAAGATGGTCGCGCGCATCGGCGGGCTGTCGTTCAATTCGGACCGGGGCCAGATCGTGGGCGGCGGCAATTTCTACAATGACGAGGGCGGGGCCGTCGGGCGCTTCAGTCCGAGCGGCGTTTTGGATTTGAGCGCGTTTGATTCCGGCGCGGTGACGCGCGGGCTGAGTTTTTATGTCGAAGGCGTGAGCGGAGCTTTCCCGGCCACCTATCCCCTCGGCGTGGGCGCGAACAGCGCCGACTACGACGCGACCGATCTGAGCCGCCGGCAGGAGTTTCACTTCCGCGCGGAAGCGGCGCTGACCAATGCCGTGGTGACGAACGCCTTTGTGAGCATTGACTATATCGGGACCAATTCGCTGTTCCTCAGCAGCACGAGTTCCATCCCGATCAGCGGCTATGTCCTGGGCCGCTTCGCGTTTGTGGGCACCAACACCTCGGTCTTGAACGTGAACACGAACCGCGCGGCGGTGACGGTGAGCGCAGGCGAGTTCCAGTTGAACTTCGACATCAGCACGAACGCGCCCGCTGTCATTCTCGATTGAGCGGAATTTCCAGCGGCTCGATCCGCAAGTTGTATTCCTGCAAACGGTCGGCCACGAGACCGCGCGCGATCAGTTCCTCCTCCGGCACCGCGCCCAGATCGCCGGTGTCCGCCATCCACTGCTCCAGCGCGGCGCGCATTTCCTTCAGCACGGCGGCGTGCCGCGACTGGCCGGCGAGATTGCGAATCTCGTGCGGATCGGCGTTCACGTCGTAAAGCTCCTCGACCGGTTTCGTCGCGCGAAAGAAGAGTCGCTGCGTCGCGTTCAGCCGGCCCTCGTAGTTCATCTGCCGCCACACGCGCATCGTCGGCATCAGTTCCATGTAATCAATCCGCTGCGCGTACGGCAGCTCGGGACGGAAGTTGCGGATGTATTTGAAGTCCTTCGAGCGCACGGCGCGGATGCGGTCGGGCGTTTCGTCCATCCGGTCGCGCGCGGCGAAAATGTATTTCCGCTCCGGCGCGGTCTGCGGGCCGAGAAAAATCTGGCCCGGATAATTTGTCGGCGGTTTCACCCCCGCCAGCGCGAGCATGGTCGGCGCGAAGTCCACGAAGGCCACCAAATCCTCGCGCACCGTGCCGGGCTTGAGCTGGCCGGGCCAGCGGACGAGGAGCGGCACGCGGATGCCGCTGTCGTACACCCAGCGCTTGCTGCGCGGCAGGCCGCGTCCGTGATCGCCGAAGAAAATGACGACGGTGTTCGAGGCCAGGCCGGTGCGGTCGAGGAAGCGCAGCACGTCGCCCGCCGAGTAATCCACGGCGGTGGCGAGGTTGTAGTAGTTCGCGAGATCACGCCGCGTCTCGGGCGTGTCGGGATGATACGGTGGCAGCACCATCTTCGCCGGATCGCGGAACTCGCCGGGCTGGAGCCGCGCGAGGTTGCTGCGCGTCTGCCGCGCGTTCGCGCGAATCTGGCTTTCGTGCGAGACGGTGAAATTGATGTAGGCGAAGAACGGCTCGCGTGGCGGCTGCTTCATCCAGTTCGACGTGGTGGTGAAAGCGTCCTTGGGAATTTTGAAATTGAAATCCGTCTTGCCCGGCCAGGCCACGGTGTAGCCCACGTCGCGCAGATGGCTGGTGAAAGTGCGCGGCGGCGCGAGCAGTTCCGAACGCATGTGGTGCGCGCCGGTGGTGGTGGGATACATCCCGGTGATGAGTCCCGAGCGGCTCGGCGCGCAGACCGGCGCGTG
>JANOAY010000254.1:0-1748 GCA_031411375.1 Pedosphaera sp.
CTCGACGAAGTGTTCACGCAAATCCGCAAGCATCTCGCGCCCGGCGGCTACTTCGTCGCCAGCACCACCGAGACGAGCGACATCAATGAGGGCTTGGAGTTGCACCAGACGCAGTGGACGAACGCGCAGTGGCGCGAGTACATGGCGAGGAACCATCCCGACCTCGAATACGTGGACGTGGGGCTGAAGATTTACCAGTTCGTGCGCTACAACTTCATCCACCCGTCGTTCCTGCTCTACCGAAAGAAGGCAGCGTAGGCTGCTTACTTGATGACGTGAGGCGTCAGGCGAGTCTTGAGCCGTCGCCAGAATTGTTCCCGCTCGGTCAATGGTGCGGAGTCCTTTTCCAGCGGTGGCAGTGCGGCTTGAAATTTTGTCGGTCCAAGCCGCTTCGCTTCATCCATGCACGTCGCATTGTGGTAGATGAGCACGCCGTCGAGGTGCGTCACGGTGGGCCAGCCGCGTTGCGGGCGATTCAAGTAGGCCCGGAAATTGTACTGGCTGGGCAGGATGCGGACGCGTTCGAAGTATTTCGTCTGCACTGTCTCGTTAATCACCCACTGGTCGTCGGCCACGGTGCGGAACCGGGCTTTGCCGCGCGCGATGATCTCGGAGCGAATGTCGCGGCTTTTCGGCACGTTCCAGAACGTCACGCCGCCGTTGAGAAAGTTCGACGTGTAGCCCTGCCCCAGCACGTAGCGCGAACCCATGTGCTCGGTCGCCGCTGCCATGTCAAATCCGGCGAGAATCTTTCCGAACGGCGGCAGCGTTTGCAGACACAGCACGTCGTACGAATCAATCACCAGCGCAAACTCCACGTTGAGCTGGTCAATCAACTCGTGCCGCCGGAAATAAACCTCCCGCAGCGGGTGCGAAAAATCCGGCGACGGCGCGACGAGGTGATAGGTGATTTGCGGCAACCGTTGCTGCGGCAACTGGCTCCCGATGACAAACGCGTGCATCGGGACGCCAAGATTTTTGTCCGCGAAACTCAGGAACGTGTAATCGAGGTGCTCGGTCGAATGACCGAAGGCCACTGTAACAATGGCTGAACTGTCAGGAGTCATGCTCACGGCTTCGGCACGCGGCGGAATTTTTTCCGGTTCCACAACGACTGCGCGTAGTAAATTCCGAACCCGTTCTTGAGCACGTTGAGCAGTCGCGCCACACCGGGCAGCACGCGGGAGAGCGACGAACGTGAAGGCGCATACGGGTTGGTGGTGGCGTCGGCGGCCGCCGCACCGGCATTCGCATCCCAGCGGGTCGTGTAGTCGCTCTGCTGCGGTGGCGTGGCAAAGATGGGCACCACCTTCATGCGCCGCGCGCGGACCAGCAGTTGCAACGGAGTCAAGGTCAGCACATCAACGCGGGAGCGGATGGCATTGGGATCGGCCACTTCGTACCACGGCCCGTACGGCCCGACGCGGTGCGCGATCATTTTGTCCATCTCGAACCCGTTCTCCGGGCTGAACACGCGGAAGAAAAGTTCCGGGCTGAACTGGTAGAAGCCATGTCCGCACCAGTTGTTTGTCCCGGTGTGAATAATCAATCGCCCGCCGGGCCGCAGCATCTCCATGCAACTCTGAAGCGCGAGGGGGAAGTTAAATACATGCTCCAGCGTGCCGCCGTCATACACGAGGTCGAAGCGTTCCTTGAACTGCTCCGGCAGCGGCTTGTTTAAGTCATGCACCACTTCCGCGCCCTCGAAGTCGGACACGTCGAGCGAGGAAACTTTCTTCGCACCCAAG
>JANOAY010000255.1:0-15144 GCA_031411375.1 Pedosphaera sp.
AGTGGCGCGCAGTTGAACGCCACCGCGAGCGTCCCGGGCACCTTCAGCTACACGCCGCCGACGAACACGATTCTCACCGCGCACCCGGCGCAACCGCTCGTCGTCACGTTCACGCCGGATGACTTGGCGAACTTTCTCCCCGTCATGCGCACGAATTTTCTGAACGTCCGCATCGGCGGCAAGACGGTGCCGCTTCTCACCTGGCCCACGCCCGCGCCGGTGCTTTCCGGCAGTCCGCTTGGTGCGTTGCAGTTGAACGCCAGCGCCAATGTCCCCGGCACCTTCGCCTACACGCCGCCGGCCGGCACGGTGCTGCCGATTGGCAACGCGCAGCCGCTCTCCGTGATCTTCACGCCCGCCGACAGCGCGACTTACGCCACGCTGACGAACCACGTTCTCCTTGATGTCGGCGAACTTTCCAGCAACGCCCTCGTCCGCGTCGCGTATCTCGTGCCGCAGAATCGCACGCCGCAGGCCCACGCCGTCGCGTCGTTGCAACAGCTTGTCGTGCGCTACCAGCAATGGTTCGCCGACCAGATGGAAGTGAACGGCTTCGGGCGCAAAACTTTTATCTTCGAGACCGAGCCGGATGGCGTGACGCCGTTCGTTCATGTGCTGCAAATTTCCGAGACGGACAGTTTCCTGCGCGCGGATATTTACGGCGGGCGCGTCGTGGACGCGGTGCGCGCGGCGGGACTGCCGGTCGGCGGGGCCGGCCAGATGTGGTGGCTCATTCCCGAGACGCACCGCGAGCAGCCGGACGGCGCGATCAGCGGCGGCTTCGGCTTCGGTCACTACGAGCCGACGTCCGGCACGGCGGGCGGCTGGGCCTTGAGCGGCAGCGACCGTCTCGCGCTGTATCCTTCAACCTTCCACACCAACGCCGCCTACTACGACGGTCTCGTGCTGACGAATGTCGGCCCGTTCCCGCTCGTGCAGGACGTTTCGTTCCCGTGGTTTGAGGGCGAGACGCTGAGCGGCATCAGTTCGTCCGCGCTCGGTCTTGGACTGCGGAGTTTCGGCGAGGCGTTCGGATTGAATCTGGATTTCCGCAACGACGAAAACTTCAACGGCAATCTGCTGGGCTTCGGCTTCCGCGGACTGCGCGGCATGTTCTACCCGAAAATTTATCCCTACAACTCCTGCGGCCTCTCCTACGCCTCGGCGCTCGCGCTGGACGTGAATCCGTTCTTCAACATGGGCCGGCCCGTCACGGACACCGTTGCGCCGCACGTCGAAATTCAAACCAGCGGCGAACGTGCGCCGTTCGGCGGCCTGCTGCAAATTGATTTCCTCGCCACGGACAACGCCGCGCTGCACGCCGCGCTGCTGACGTGGGAGACGGACGAAGGCTTCGTAATGGCCGATGAATTCCCGCTCACCGGCCCGAGCGCGCAGACGAGTTTCTCAATTCCCTATTTCAACGCCGACCGCACGAACCGCTACCGCCTGACTGTCTTCGACCGTCAGGGACTGCGCCACACGGCGGAGACCAGGATCTACCCGCTCGCGACGATCAACCGCTCGCCGCAGCCGTTCGTTTCCGCGCTGCCCATCGTCGCAGGACTCGGGCAGGACATCGTGTTCAACGGGGCGGCTACGTTTGATCCCGAGTTCAGCGCGAACCTTTTGGAAATCGAATGGGACTTCGATGGCGACGGCAATTACGACACCGCGCCCACGACCGAACTCGTCGTCACGAACAACTATTACACGCTCGGCAGCCGCATTGTGCGCGCGCGCGTCACCGATCCGGCCGGCGCGAGCGCCGTCTCCGCGCCGGTCGCGGTGAATGTCACCATCTGTCTCACCACGCTCTCGCCGCTCACGCGCTTCCACGGTTTCGCGGGCAGCACCGGCACGATTGAAGTCGTGGTCGGGCCGAAGTGCGAATGGACGGTGGTGAACACGAACCACTGGATTGTGATCGCTTCTGGCGCGTCCGGCGCGAGCAGCGGCGAAGTCATTTACCAGGTGCTGCCCAATCCGACTTTCGCCGAGCGCAACGGCTACCTGAGCATCGGCGACGACGTGTTCCTCGTGCGCCAGCATCCGCTCGATTGCAACTACACGCTCTCGCCCACGAACCGCTTCCACGGTTTCGGCATCGGCACGAACAGTTTCAAAGTCACGGCCAAGGCCGACTGCGCGTGGCAGGTCGTGAACACGAATTCATGGATCACGATCACGGCGGGCGCGAGCGGCGTGGCGACGGGGAATGTGTTTTACGCGCTCGCGGACAATCGCGTCACCGGCAAACGCGTCGGCCATCTCACGGTGCTCGGCGAGCGTTACACCGTCACGCAGTGGGGCACGAACTGCGAAGTCACGTTGAGCGTGAACGCGCGTTCGCACAGCGAGTCGTCGGAGTTCGGCACGGTCAGCGTCACCACCGCCGGCGGCTGCCCGTGGCAGGTCATCAACACCAACGACTGGATTCTCGTGACCACTTTGGATCGTGGCACAAACAGCGGCAGCTTCACGTATCTCGTCGGAGAAAATCCTTCGATCATCCCGCGCTCTGGAAATCTCACGGTCGGCCAGCAGGTGTTCACCATCTCGCAATCGGCGTGCTCCTACGCCATCACGCCGTCGCACCGTCTGCACACGTTCATTGCGCAGACCGGCACGGTGACGGTGACGGCGGGCGCGGTCTGCTCGTGGTCGTTCAGCAACACCAATGACTGGATCACGATTCTCCCGCCGGTGCTCGGTTCCGGCAGCCAGACGCTGAAGTATGTTCTCACCGCGAATCCCACGAGCCATCCGCGCTCGGCGGTCTTCAACGTGGCGGGCTTTGAATTCACCGTCGAGCAGACCGGCAAGCCGTGTCTCTACACGCTCGTCCTCGACGAAGCGGCGTTCCCCTACACCGGCGGCACGGGTAGCGTGACCATTCTCGCCGAGCCGAGCTGCTTTTGGTCGGTCGCGGATTTGCCGCCGTGGATCAGCCTCATCAGCGGGGCCAACGGTGAAGCCACCGGCACCGTGACCTACGCCGTCAGTCCGAACGACGGCGCGGCGCGCACCACGACGCTCACCGTGGGCGGGCAAGATTATTCGGTGTCGCAGGCCAGCGCGGTGCGCGACATCACCGTGCCGCCGTTCGCGCTCGCGAGTGGCCAGACGAACTGCTTCGCCGTGACCATTGATGCGAAGGGCGGCGAGAATTCGGTCGCGTTCAGCCTGTGCTTCGACACCAACTTGCTCGCGTTCACCTCCGCCACGTTGCAATCGAATGTCGTCGCCAACGCCACGCTTTCCATCAGCAACCAGGCGCAGGGTCGCATCGGCTTCACGATCCGTCTGCCCGCCGGCCAGAGCATGACGCCCGGCCTCGCGCCGCAACTGCGCGCCTGCTTCCGTGCGCTCAACGTCTTCGGCCGTCCCGTCACCACGTTCGCGCTCTGCGACACGCCGGTCGCGCGCGCGCTGCTCACCACGAACGGCGTGGCGCTGCCCGCCAGCTTCAACGGCGGCGTGGTGAACATCCTCGGCCTCTGCTCGCTCGCCGAGTCGCTCGACAACACCAACGTGAGTTTCATTTCCGGCGGCTCCGGCTGGAGCTGCCAGACCAGCGACACGCATGACCTGGTGGACGCGGCGGCCAGCGGCGTGACGCCGCACAGCGGCGAGGCGCTGCTCGAAGCGACCGTGACCGGCCCCGGCACGTTGAGCTTCTGGTGGAAAGTTTCCTGCCAGCCCGAGAGCGACCGCCTGCGTTTCTATCTCGACGACACCGAGCAGCTCCGCATCTCCGGCGAGACGGAATGGGAATTCCGCACCTTCAATCTCACCGCCGGCGAACACGAGCTGCGCTGGCGCTACTCGAAGAATGGCGACACCGTCGGCGGACTCGACCGCGCGTGGCTGGATGAAATTGTTTTCACGCCGCTGCCGCCGGCCATCACCAGCCAGCCCGCGAGCCAGCTTGCCGACGAAGGCACGGTCGCCACGTTCACCGTGGGCGCGTCAGGTCAGGGACCGTTCTCATATCAATGGCTGTTCAACGGGTTCGCGTTGAGCAATGGCGGTGACCTTCGCGGTGCCCGCAGCTCCACGCTCAGTCTCTCGAACGTGCAGCCCGCGCAGGCCGGCGGCTATTCCGTCATCGTGGCGAACATCGGCGGCAATCTCGTGAGCGCGAACGCCACGCTCTCCGTCACGCCCGCCGTGCCGCTCGGCGAGGCGCTGGATGCCACGCAACTGAACTGGATCAGTGCCGCGCCCGCGTGGTTCGGCCAGCCCGTGGTCACGCTCGACGGCTTCGACGCCGCGCGCAGCGGGAACATCACGCACGGCCAGACCACGAGCTTTGAAACCACGGTGCAGGGTCCCGGCACGATCAGCTTCTGGTGGAAAGTTTCCTGCGAGACGAACAACGACCGCGTGGCCTTCTTCGTGAACGGCACCGAGCAGACGCGCCTCTCCGGCGAGGTCGAATGGAACCAGCGGATTTTCAACATCACCAACGGCGCACAGACCTTGCGCTGGAGTTACACAAAGAGTTCCGGTGTCTCGCTCGGCGCGGATCGCGCGTGGGTGGATCGCGTCGAGTTCGCGCCGCTGCCCGTGAGCATCACCGCGCAGCCGCTCGCGCAAATCGTGGATGAGGGCGCGACCGCGTTCTTCTCCGTCACGGCCGGTGGCGCACCGCCGTTCAGTTATCAATGGCAGTTAGACGGGACGAACTTGATCGAGAGCGCGACCGTGCGCGGCGTGGCCGGAGCCACGCTCACGCTTTCCAACGTGGCCCTCGCGCAGGGCGGCGACTACTCCGTTCTCGTGAACAACCTCGCAGGCAGCGTTGCGAGTTCCAATGCGCTGCTCCAGGTCAATACGCTCGTCCCGCTCGCCGACGCGCTCGACGCGCTCGGCTTCGCGTGGACGGTCAGCGGAACGCCGCCGTGGATCGGCCAGACCGCCGTCTCGCGCGACGGCACGGACGCCGCGCGCAGCGGCCGCATCGGCGATGGCCAGACCACTTCCTTCCGCACCACCGTCGTCGGCCCCGGCGTGATCAGCTTTTGGTGGAAGGTTTCCAGCGAGGTGAACGACCAACTACGCCTCTACATCAACGGGTCACAAGTGCAGAGCATCTCCGGCGAGATCGACTGGACGTGGCGCTCGTTCACCGTCGGCGCGGGCAACCAGATCGTCGAGTGGCGCTACGTGAAGAGCAGTAGCGCACTGGCCGGCCAGGATCGCGGCTGGGTGGATCAATTCGTCTTCGTCCCGAACGCCACGCCCACCGCGCCGATGATCGCCATTCAGCCCACGAACCGCACGGTGGTTGCGTCAAACACTGCGGTCTTCGCCGCGTCCGCCGCCGGTTCCACACCGATGGCTTGGCAATGGTTCTTCAACAACATGCCGCTTACGAACGGCAACGGCGTCAGCGGCGCGACCACGACCAATCTCACGCTCGCCACCACGAGCGACGTACGCGCCGGAGATTATTTCGCCGTGGTCACGAACACTTCGGGCAGCGCGACGAGCGTGGTCGCGACGCTCGCCGTCATCACGTTGCCCATCATCGTCACCGAACCGTTGAGCCAGAACGCGGCGCAAGGCTCGAACGTGAACTTCTTCGTCCGCGCGCTCGGCACCGCGCCGCTCGGCTACTTCTGGCGGCGCGACGGCACGAACTTGATCAACGCCGGCAACATCAGCGGCGTCACGGCCACGAACTTGCGGCTCACCGCCGTCACCGCGTCGCAAGCCGGTGATTACTCGGTGGTCGTCAGCAATTCATTCGGCAGCGTCACGAGTGTTTTGGCGACCCTCGTCATCAGCGCACCGCCGACCATCAGCAGCCATCCCGCGATCCAGACCGGCATTGCGGGCAGCAGCGCCACGTTCAGCGTGAACGCGAACGGCGGCGCGCCGCTCGCCTACCAGTGGCGCTTCAATGGAATCAATCTCACCGACGGCGGCGGAATATCCGGCGCGACCAGCCCCACTCTGGTCCGTGCCAATCTCCAGCCCGCTGCCGCCGGTGTTTACTCTGTGGTGATCGTGAACGCCGTCGGCGTCGTCACGAGTTCCAACGCCACGCTCACCGTGCTCTCGCCGCCGAGCATCGTCGTGCAGCCCACGAGCCTGAGCGTGCCGGAAGGTGTGACGGCGACGTTGAACGTCGGCGTGACCGGCACGTTCCCGCTCAGTTACCAATGGCAGCGTGATGGCTCGAATGTGGTGAACGGCTTCGGCGTGCTCGGCGCGAACACGACGTCGCTCTCGTTGAGCAACGCGCAGCCGGAGCAGTCCGGTTTCTACTCCGTCATCGTCAGCAACGTCGCGGGCGTGGCCGTCAGCTCGAACGTGTTCCTTGAAATCATTCCGCCGCTCACGCTCGCCGAGTCGGTCAACGCGCCTTATCTCCAGTGGCTCACGCCAAGCAATGGCGCGTGGTTTGTGCAGACGAACATCTCGCACGACGGTGAGGCGGCGGCGCAAAGCGGCTTCATCGGTCACACCAATGAGACTTCGATTGAGACGACCGTGACCGGCCCCGGCACGATTCGCTTCTGGTGGAAGGTTTCCTCGCAGACGAACGCGGACACGCTGAAGTTCTTCGTGGGCAGCGCGGAGTGGGCGCAAATTTCCGGCGAGCAGGACTGGCAGAAACTTTCCTTCAACCTCCCGCCCGGCGCGATTCCGCTGCGCTGGACCTACGGGAAAAACTCCAACGTCATCGCCGGACTGGATCGCGCGTGGCTCGACGAGGTGGATTTCGTGCCGAACCACGCGCCTTCGGTACCGGTCATTCTCACGCAGCCCACCGGCCAGGATGTGGCCCCCGGCGCGACGGTCACGCTCGCGGTCGAGGCGCTCGGCACCGCTCCTCTCATTTACCAGTGGCGGTTCGAGGGCCAGAACCTTTCCGATGGCGGCAACATTCTCGGCGCGAATTCCTCCACGCTCCGCCTGTTCAATGTGACCGTGCCGCAGAGCGGTCTCTACGACGTGGTGGTGCGGAACAACTACAGCGTGGCCAACAGCGAGCCGGTGCTGGTCAACGTGGCGACGACCGTGCCGCTGAACGTCGCGCTCGACACCGACCACACGAACCTCTTCTGGCGCACCGGCGGCTTCTCGCCGTGGGTCGGCCAGACCGTGACGAGCATTGATCAGCTCGACTCCGCGCAAAGTTCCGCGCTGAACCACGGCACCTCGAACTGGATTCAAACGACCGTGGACGGCGGCCCGCTGGCCATCGCGTTCTGGTGGAAAGTTTCCTCGCAGACCAACGCGGACCGGCTGCGCTTCCTGATTGATGGCGTGGAGGCGGCGAACATTTCCGGCGAAGTGGGCTGGCAGCGGCGCTCCTACGCGCTCACGAATCTCAGCGCGGTGGTGCGCTGGGAATACAACAAGAACGCCAGCGGCAGCGCCGGCCTGGACCGCGCCTGGGTGGACAAGATTGAGTTCCTCCACATCGCCCCGCTGATCACGAACAGCGCGCCGGACACGAACATCGTGGATCAGGGCACGACCGTGCGCTTCAAGGTGGAGGCGTCCGGCACCGAGCCGCTCACTTATCAATGGCGTTACGCCGGCACGAATCTTCTCTCGAGCGAGAAGGTCATCGGCGCGAACGACTCCAAGCTGATCATCTCAAACGCGCAGCCGAACCAGACCGGCTTCTACTCCTGCCAGGTCGGCAACGAGTCTGGCGTGGACATCAGCCTCCAGATGTATTTGCGCGCCAACCCCGCCGCGCCCATCGGCCCGGCCGTGAACGCGAACCAGCTCGTCTGGGAAACGGGCGGCTTCTCGTGGTTCGTCGGCACGACGGACGAGAGCAACAACGACAACCAGTCCGCCCGCAACGGCTACACGGACGACGGCCACTCGACGTGGATGCGGACGACGGTCGTCGGCCCCGGCACGCTGCGGTATTGGTGGCGCACCTCGACGCAGGCGAACGCGGACTTCCTGCGCTTCCTGGTCGGCGGCGTGATGCAGGCGCAGGTTTCCGGCAACGTGAACTGGCAGCAGCGCATCATGACCATCCCGCCCGGCCCCACCGTGGTGCAGTGGGAATATGTGAAGGACTTTGCCCTCACCAACGGCTCGGATCGCGTGTGGGTGGATGATGTGAGCTTCACGCCCGCGCCGCCCACGTTCCTCGTGCAGCCGGTGTCGCAGGACGCGGAGGCCGGTTCCACCGTCACCTTTACGCCGATGGTCACGGGCGGCATCGGACTCAATTACCGCTGGCGCTTCAACGGTGTGCCGCTCGTGAACGGCGGCGACATCAGCGGCGCGACGAACATGATTCTCCGCATCACCAACATGTCGTCGAATCGCGCGGGCCTCTACACGCTGCTCGTCACGAACCTCGGCGGCACGGCCACGAGTTCCAACACGGTGCTGACCTTCACGCCGGTCCTGCCGCTGGCCGAGTCGCTCGACACCACGAATTACACTTGGAGCACCGGCTCGCCCGGGTGGATTGGCCAGCCGATCACGAAGCACGACGGCGTGGACGCGGCGCGCAACCAGACGGTGAACGACCACCAGTCCGCCGTCATGCAGAGCACGATCACCGGCCCGGGCACGATCACCTTCTGGTGGAAAACTTCGAGCGAGACCAATGGCGATGAGCTGATTCTGTTCGTGAACAACGTCGAGCAGGCGCGCATTTCCGGCGAGACGGACTGGCAGCAGCGTTCGTTCTTCGTGGGCGCAGGCAATCAGACCGTGAAGTTCACCTACCAGAAAAATGCCTCCGCCAAATCAGGACAGGATCGCGGCTGGGTGGATGAATTCGTCTTCACGCCGCAGTTCCCGTCCATCGTCGCGCATCCCGTCGGACAGAACGTCGAAGTGGGCACGCGCATCACGTTGAGCGGCGCGGCCATCGGCACGCCGCCGCTGCAATACTCCTGGCTCCTCAACGGCGTGCTCGTGACCAACGGCGGCGGCGTCAGCGGCGCGACCACGACCACGCTCGTGCTCTCGAACGCGCAGCCTGCGCAGAGCGGCGCTTATGCCCTCGTGGTGGCGAACGTCTCGGGCAGCGACACCAGCGCCGACGCACTCGTGAACATCACGTCGCTCGTCCCGCTCGCCACCGCACTCGACGGCCCCGGCTTGATCTGGACCACGAACACTTCCTCGCCGTGGGTTGGTCAGCAGATTGTGTCGCACGACGGCTTCGACGCCGCGCGCACCGGCACCAATGCCAACAACGGTTCCAACATGTTGCAGACCGTGATCACCGGCCCCGGCGGGCTCGGCTTCTGGTGGAAAGTTTCCAGCGAGCCGGTGAACGACAAACTGATCTTCACCATCAACGGCGTGGAGCAGGCGCGCATTTCGGGCGAACAGGACTGGCAGCAAAAATCTTTCACGCTCGGCTCGGGCAGCCAGACCTGCCGCTGGGTTTATCTGAAGAACGCCGCCGGCAGCGCCGGACAGGATCGCGCGTGGGTGGATGAGGTGTTCTTCGGCCCGCAGCCGCCGACGATTGTCGTGCAGCCGGCGGATCAAAACGTGGACGCTGGCGCGACCACGAGCTTCCGCGTCACGCCCGGCGGCACGCCGCCCTTCACGTATCAATGGCTCTACAACGGCACGCCGCTCGCCAACGGCGGCAACATCAGCGGCGTGACGACTTCCAATCTCACGCTGACCGGCGTGCAACTCACGAACGCCGGCAGCTATCGCGTCATCGTCAACAACTCCGTCGGCACCGTGCCGAGCGCGAACGCTTCGCTCGCCGTGTTCACCAATCTCAGCCTCGCCCTCGCGCTCGACACCACGGGCCTGCCGTGGACGACGAACGGCGCGGTGACGTGGATCGGCAACGGTGCCGTCACGCACGACGGCGTGGACGCCGCACGCAGTCCTGCGCTCGGCAACAGCGCGTCCGCATGGTTCCAGACCACCGTGACCGGCCTGAACACCGTGAGCTTCTGGTGGAAAGTTTCGAGTGAACCGTCGAACGACCGCCTGCGTTTCCTGATCGATGGCACGGAGCAGGCGAACATTTCCGGCGCGGTGGACTGGCAGTTGCGCGCGTTCAACATCGCGGCGGGTACGCACACCTTGCGCTGGGAATACGTGAAGAACGGCAGCGTGACCGGCGGCGTGGATTGCGCGTGGGTGGATCAAGTTGTCATCGGCCCGCTCGCGCCCGTCATCACCGCGCAGCCCACGAACCGCGTCGTCAACGCGGGCGCGAGCGCCAGCTTCAACGCCGCGGCCGTCGGCAGCGCGACGCTCACCTATCGCTGGCGGTTCAATGGAACTCCGCTCGCGGACGGCAGCGGCATCAGCGGCTCCGGCACGGCCACGCTCACGGTGGCGAACGTGCAGACGAACCGGATTGGAAGTTACTCCCTGCTCGTCAGCAACGCGCTCGGCACGGCGATCAGTTCCAACGCTTCGCTGGCGCTGGTTCAACCCGTCTCGATCCCTGTCGCGCTCGACAACACCGCGCTCACCTTCACGCTCGGCGGCACCACCACGCCGTGGGTCGGCCAGCAGAACGAATCGTCGGATGGTGAGGACGCAGCGGTGACCGGCGTGATGACGGACGCGACTTACACCTTCATCAAAGCCAACGTCACCGGCCCCGGCACGCTCACGTTCTGGTGGAAAACTTCCACCGAAGAAGGCAGCGACTATCTCCGCTTCATGCTCGATGCGGTGGATCAGGTCCGCATCTCCGGCGAAGTGGACTGGGAACAGGTCACTTTCCAGGTGCCGTCCGGCGCGCATGAATTGCAGTGGCGTTACTCGCGCAGCCCGAGCGGCGTGGGTGGACAGGATCGCGCGTGGCTGGACCGCGTCACCTACGGATCGAGCGGCCCGGTGGTCGGCACTCCGCCGACGATCCTAATTCAGCCGGGCAGTCAGACCGTGGACGAGTTCGAGACGGTGGACTTCACCGTGGCCGCGAGCGGCACCGCGCCGTTGAGCTACCGCTGGCTCTTCAACGAGACCAACCGGCTCAACGACGGCGGCAACATCGGCGGCGCGACCACCGTGAACCTCACGCTGTTCAACGTGCTCGAAACGCAGCGCGGAGATTATTCTGTCATCGTCAGCAACTCCGCCGGTTCCATCACCAGCCTCGTCGCGCGGCTCACCGTCAACGACGTGCTCTCGCTGGCCGAGGCGGTGGATCAGCCGACGTGGGAGTTCCTCACCGACGGCAATGCGCTCTGGGAAGGCCATACCGTCGTGACGCACGACGGCTTCGACTCGGCGCGCAGCGGACTGGTCGGCGACGGCCAAAGCTCGACGCTGCAAACCATCGTGGACGGGCCGGGCGCGCTGCATTTCTGGTGGCGCGTCTCATCGGAGACGAACGCGGACGTGCTGGTCTTCGCCGTGAACGGGCTGACGGAGGCGCTGATTTCTGGCGAGTCTGACTGGCAGGAAGTTTTATTCCTGCTCTCGGCCGGGCCGCAGTTTGTGGACTGGACGTATTTCAAGAATGCCACGGGCAGCGCGGGCGCGGATCGCGGCTGGCTGGATCAAATTACCTTCACGCCGGACAGCGGATTCGCCGCCGCGCCGAAGGCTGTGGCGACCGGAGCCATCACGCCGCGCCTGTCCATCACGGAGAACACCGTGCGCCTCGAATGGACCGCGCAGACGCGCCAGAGCTACGAGGTTTATTACAAGGATGATTTGGCCGATGAAACATGGACGCGGCTCGACGGCGAGGTGCTGGTGAAGTGGAGCGAGCAGGGCGGCAAGGTGCGCTCGGATGTTTATCACGCCACCGTGGAAGACCTGCCCGCCGGCCGCACGCGGTTTTATCAAATTTTGGAATACTGATTCATGAAGTGGTTGGAGAACCGTTGGAAAATTGGCGCGTTGCTGACCGTCTTGTCGCTGATCTCATCAGGTCACGCAGCAAGCCGTGTCGTTCGCGTCGAGGGCATGACCGTCGCGCCCGGCGCGACAAATCGTGTGCGCGAGGTGATGGAGAGTCTCGGCAATGAAAAGGGACTGGGCTTCAACTTGGGTTACAACCCGGCGGTGTTGCGGTTTGTCAGCGCGACGGCGGGTGTTGATGCTATGGCGGTCGGCGCCAACCTCGTTTCCAATCCCAACCAGACGACCAACTTCGGCCGTCTCGCCATAGCTCTGGCCCTCGATTTCTCCACGCCGGACACTTTCCCTGCCGGGACCAATTACATCGCCGATGTATTCTTCACTCCGGCCCCCGGCGCGACCGGCGGTGTCAGCGCCATCTCTTTCACGAACGAGCCGGGCGTGACCGAGATTTCTGATCCGAACGTCAACGAACTGTCCGCCAGCTACGTCGGCTCCAGCGTCTCGGTGGTGTTGCAGTGCGGATATTCTCTCGGGACGAGCGCGGCCAATTTCTCCGACACCGGCGGCGGTGGCTCGGTAAG
Organism: Pedosphaera sp.; assembly: GCA_031411375.1. GTDB lineage: Bacteria > Verrucomicrobiota > Verrucomicrobiia > Limisphaerales > SIBH01 > JANNGC01. The sequence goes on from JANOAY010000255.1 coordinate 12,387, forward strand.
CCTCACCGCCAGCAACGCCGTTTGCGCCTGGACGCTCGTGAACGCGAACACGTGGATCAACATCACTTCCGCCACCAATGGCGAGGGCAACGCGACGGTAAATTTTCTTGTGGACGCCAATCCCAACTTGGCCGGACGCACCGGCGCGGTGGTCATCGCCGGACAGGCTTTCACCGTCACACAATCAGGCATCACCTGCACCTACGCGCTCGCGCCCGCGAGTCACGCGCACGGCGCGGCGGCGGAAACCAATTTGTTCAACGTCCTCGCGGCGAATCCCTGCGCCTGGTCGGTGGGCAACACGAACGCGTGGGTGACAATTCTCTCCGGCAGCAGCGGCTTTGGGAATGGCGCGGTCACTTACGCCGTTGCGGATAATTTCTCCGCCACTCCTCGTGCGGGCACGCTCGTCGTCGCTGGGCAGACGTTCAGCATCACGCAAGCCGCCTTCACCTGCGCTTACGTCTTGTCGTCCGCGAGCGCGACGCACTCTGCCGAGGCCGCGACCAATTCCTTCAGCATCGCTGCGAGCAATTTCTGCGCGTGGTCGGTGGTGAACACGAACCCGTGGATCAGCATTCTCGCTGGCGGCAGCGGCACGGGCGACGGCGTCATCACTTACGCGCTCGGCGTAAATGCTTCACTGCTCGAACGGGCCGGGGCGCTGTCGGTCGGCGGTGAAACTTTCTCCATCACGCAGCAGGGCCAGCCCTGTTCCTACGCGCTCACGCCCACGAACACGGCCCACAGTTCCGCCGGCGGCACCGGCACCGTGAGCATCGCCACCGGCGCAAGTTGCGCGTGGACCGTGGCGACCACGAACGACTGGATTCAATTCACCTCGCCGACGAATGGCGCAGGCGCGGGCGGTTTCGATTACGCCCTGCTCGCCAACTGGAACCCCACCGCCCGCACCGGCAGCGTGATGGTCGCTAACCAGACGCTGCTCGTAACGCAGGAAGCTTACGCGGGCGGATTTGTTTTCAGTTCCATCAACGCAAGCGGGCCGGGTGAAATTTCCCTCGTGCTTACGGGCGGACCGCTCGGTGTCTGGTCGTTGGAAATCTCCGGCGACCTCACGAACTGGACTTCTTTCGCCAGCCTCACCAACGCCAGCGGCCGCGTGGACTTCGTCACGCCCGTTGCGGAGAGCAACCGCTTCTACCGCGCCGTGCAGCCGTAGCACTTTCAGCGTTTCAGTTCTTCCCCGCTAGTTCACCTGCTGCACTCGATAGAATCGGTGCGGGTTCGCGGCGCTGTCGGAGATGCTGGCCGTCGGATTCGCGGCCACGAAGTCGGGACCCAGTTGCAGCCACACCGCCGTGTTCAAATCATCATTGTAGAACACGCGGTAGGTCCGGCCCACGGTGGTCTGAATGGTGAACGTGGCCTGGCCGCTGCCCACCGCCGCCACGGAATGAAGCTGCGGGCCGGACACGCCGTTCGTCGTGACCGTGCCGGGCAGGCGCACGAAGTACGAGAACGTCATCGTGTCGCTGAGCGGCGGCGTGCCGCTGTCGGTCACGGTGATGGTGATGGGATATTCGCCGAGCGGTTGGTTCGTCGGCACGGTCCAGCGGTAGGTGCCGCCTTGCGAAAGCAGCGAGCCGGGCAGCGCGGACGCGGCGTTCGTCGTGTAGGTCAAAGTTTGTGCGTCCGGATCGGTGGCGCGGACGGTCACGGTCAACCCCTGGCCGGGCGTGACGAAGACGTTCGCCGGCGTGGGCAGGCGCGGCGGAGAATTGTAGCTGGCCAGGCCGTTCGGATTGCGCGGCGTCGGGCGCGTCATGTAGTAGGTGCTGAACCCGCCCAAGCCCGCGTCGCCGCCGTCACCATAACGGCCGGAACTGATGTCGCTGCTCTGCGGGCCGTAGGCCATCAGATCAATCGCTGTCGTGCCGTCCGGGGCCCAGAGACCGATGAAGCCCGAGCTGTTGCCAAGACGGAAATTCACATGCAGGTCCGCGCGCACGGGACTGTTCTGTCCCACTTCGTCGTCGGCCCAGACGAGCAGGAAGCCGCCGGGCGCAATCCGATACTGGCCGTTGGTCGGCACGCGGAACTTGAGCGGATCAAATTGCGAGTCGGTCAGATACAGGCCGCCGAGATCCACGGTCTGCTGGCCGCCGTTCCAGATTTCGATCCAGTCCTCGGCCTCGTTGTCCGCCGGGTCGCGCAAGGCGTTCACGTTCACGGCCATGAACTCATTGATCATGATCGGGTAGGGGCGTCCGATGTTCGCTGCGCCCGGCGTCGGCTCCACCAACGTCGAGCGGAAAAGCAACTGGCCTTCGGGATGGCTGCCGAGCGTCACGTTCGCGCCCAGCCAGCGCCACGCGAGATGATCCACGACCTGCGGCGCGCCGTTCGTGAGGCGCGTGAGCGCGAGGCGTCCGTGGCGCTGGAGCGCGAAGCTCGTGTGCCAGTCCGTAGCGGTGGCTTGCGCGGGATCGCCGTCGGCCCAGATGACTTTGTGCTCGCCCGCCGCGAGCGCGGCGTCCGGCGGGAACGCCCACTGCGTGAGGTTGGTCGCGAAATCTTGGGCGAGGAAATAATTCGTCAGGCTCACCGGCCCGAGACCGGCGTTGTAAATTTCAATCCAGGGCGACGGCTCGCTGAAGTTGTCCACGATCCCCGCGAGGCTGACGTGTTGAATCTCGTTGATCCAAATCGGATCAAACGGCGGCAGCGCGAAGGACACGGAGTTCGACGCGCCAGGCGTGACCGGCACGAGCGCGCTCACGTCCCAGTTCGCGGC
>JANOAY010000256.1:0-4457 GCA_031411375.1 Pedosphaera sp.
TTCATCAACAACGACCACGAAGCGCGGCCCGTGGTGTATTCGGCGGAGCAGCAGATGAAGCTCGCCGAGTTTCATCGCAAGCTGGCCGAGACGGAAGCGGACATGAAACACCGCGCGCCCGACTGGGAAAAGAAGATGGCCGCGTGGGAAGATTCCGGGCGCGACAGTCAGCCGGAGTGGATCGTCCTCGGCGACTTGAACCAAGAAGGCGAACGGTCGCAACGCTACGAGGACAAGGGCGACGGCTCGTGGCTGGCCTGCGGTTACGCGCCCACGACCATGACGCAATGGTTCCGCACGACCAACGACCTGAGCGGCCTCACGGCCTTCCGCCTCGAACTGCTCACTGATCCGAACCTGCCCTACGGCGGGCCGGGCCGCGCCTTCAACGGAACGTGTGCGCTCAGTGAATTCATGGTCGAGGCCACGGACGCGCAGCAGAAAACCAACAAGTCGAAAGCGAAGTGGAAGGAAGCCACCGCCGATGTCGAGCAGCCCGAGCGCGCGCTGGAAAAAAACTATTACGACAAGTCCACCAACGCGCGTCCGACCGGCCCGATCAAATTTGCCATTGATGGCGATGGCAACACCGCCTGGGGCATCAACGTAGGGCCGGGGCGGCGCAACCAGGAGCGCAAGGCCGTCTTCGTGGCGGAGAAACCGCTCGGCTTCGCGAACGGCACCTGCTGGCGCATCGGCCTCCAGCAGAACCACGGCGGCTGGAACAGCGACGACCACATGAACAACAACCTCGGCCGCTTCCGCATCAGCGCGACAAAAGCCGAGGGCGGAGCGAAGGCCGATCCATTGCCGAAGAAAGTTCGCGACCTCCTCGCCGTCCCTCGCGAGCAGCGTACGCCGGTGCAGGTCGCAACCGTCTTCTCCTACTGGCGCACCACCGTGCCGGAGTGGAAGGACGCCAACGACAAAATCGACGCACTTTGGAAAGATTACCCGGACGGCGCGACTTCCATGACGCTCGCATCGCGCGAACAGCCGCGCGACACGCGCCTGCTGCGTCGCGGTGACTGGCTCAAGCCCGCGGCCGCGGTGAAGGCCGGTGTCCCCGCGATTCTGAATCCTTTGCCCAAAAACGCTGACGGCTCGCGCCTCACCTTCGCGAAATGGATGACCGACCGGAAATCCCCGACCACCGCACGCGTGATGGTCAATCGCGTCTGGATGGCGTATTTCGGCAACGGTCTCGTGACCACGCCGGAAGACCTCGGCACGCAGAGCGAACTGCCCTCGCATCCCGAACTGCTCGACTGGCTCGCGGTGGATTTCATGGAACACGACTGGAGCCTGAAACATCTCCACCGCCTGATCGTGAACAGCGCGACCTACAAACAATCGTCGAAGCTCACGCCCGAGATGATCGAGAAAGACCCTTACAACCGCTGGCTTGCGCGCGGCTCGCGCTTCCGCGTGGAAGGTGAAATTGTCCGCGACATCACGCTGGCCGCGAGCGGACTGCTGAATCCAAAACTCGGCGGCCCCAGCATCATGACCCCCGCGCCCGCCTTCCTGTTCGAGCCGCCCACGAGCTACGCGCCCTTCCCGTGGACGCACGAGAGCGGCCCGGACAAATACCGCCGCGCCCTCTACACCTTCCGCCGCCGCTCCACACCGTATCCCGCGCTGCAAACCTTCGACGTGCCGAACGGCGACACCGCCTGCGTGCGCCGTCAGCGCTCGAACTCGCCGCTCCAAGCCCTCGTCTCGCTCAACGAACCGCTCTTCGTCGAATGCTCCCAAGCCCTCGCGCGCAAGACCCTGAACGAAGGCGGCCAGACCGATCTGGAACGCATCACCTACGCCTTCCGCCGCGCCCTCGCCCGCTCCCCGCAGCCCGATGAAGTGCAGGAACTCACCGCGCTCTTGAACAAGGAAAAGCAGCGCATGGCCGACGGATGGATCAGCGCGCCCGAAGTCGCCACCGGCAAATCCGCCGTCCCGCAAGATTTGCCGCCCGGCACCACACCGACGCAACTCGCCGCCTACACCCTCGTCGCGCGCGTGCTGCTGAACCTCGACGAGACGATCACGAAGGAGTAACGGGCCGCTAGCCCAGACCGCTTCCGGGCCGGAAATTGCCCTTGCGCCCGCCCTGTTCCCGCCTAATCTCCACGCCGCCTGAGTCCGGCGTGTGCCGAGGCTCGTTGAGGCTGAGAAAAAACAGTTAACGAACAACCGAACATTCAACCCTCCGTTGCCACGGATTGTGTTTGCTCGGCAATGGAGACCAAAGGCCCACCCGCCCCAAGTCTCCCGCAGGTTCAGTCAGGGAAAACAGTCAGTCATTATGCTCACAATGGAAGAAGCCATGAAGCAAAGCCCCACGGGCTTTGCCACCGGCCAGATCGTCAAGGGTAGAATCATCGAAGTCCGCTCCAAGGAAGTCTTGGTGGACATCGGCTACAAATCCGAAGGTGCCATCTCCGGCAACGAGTTCGACGACATCAAGACCGTCAAGGTCGGCGATGAAATCGACGTGCTCATCGAGCGTCTCGAAGACAAGGAAGGCAACGTCATCCTCTCGAAGGAGAAGGCCGAGTTCAAAAAGAACTGGGACCGCATCCTCCTCATCGCCGGCGAAGGCACGACCGTCACCGGCAAGGTCAAGAGCGCCATCAAGGGCGGACTCATCGTCAACATCGGCGTCGAGGCCTTCCTGCCCGCGTCGCAGATTGACATCATCCCGCCGAAGAATTTGGCCCCCTTCATCGGCAACACCTACGAGTTCAAGGTCGTCAAGATCAACGTCGAGCGGCAGAACGTCGTGCTGTCCCGCCGCGAACTGATCGAGGCCGAGCGCACCACGCGCCGCGCCGCGCTCCTCACGGACATGACCCCCGGCGACATCCGCAAGGGCGTGGTCAAGAACATCACCGACTTCGGCGCCTTCATTGACCTCAACGGTCTCGATGGCCTGTTGCACATCACGGACATGAGCTGGGGCCGCATCGGGCACCCGAGCGAAATCCTCAAGGTCGGCCAGGAACTGGACGTCGTCGTCCTCGACGTGAACCGCGAGAAGGAACGCGTCAGCCTCGGCCTCAAGCAGAAGCTCGCCAATCCTTGGGAAGCCATCGAAAGCAAGTTCACCGTCGGCCAGAAGGTCAAAGGCAAGGTCGTCAACCTCGTGCCCTACGGCGCGTTCGTGGAACTCGAACCCGGCGTCGAAGGCCTCGTCCACGTCACCGAACTCTCCTGGACCAAGCGCATCGCCAAACCTTCCGACGTGCTCAAGCCCGGTCAGGAACTCGAAGCCGTCGTGCTCGGCATCAACCGCGAGGAGCAAAAAATCTCCCTCGGCATCCGCCAACTCGAAACCAACCCGTGGGAAAAGGCCGCCGAGAAGTATCCGCCCGGCACCCGCGTCAAAGGCAAGATTCGCAACCTCACCAGCTACGGTGCGTTCCTCGAACTCGAAGAAGGCATTGACGGCATGATCCACGTCTCCGACCTCTCCTGGACCCGCAAGATCAATCACCCCAGCGAAGTGCTGAAGAAGGGTGACGAAGTCGAAGCCACCGTCCTCGAAGTGGACAAGGCCAACCAGCGCATCGCCCTCGGCGTGAAGCAGATTGGCGAAGATCCGTGGTCGGCCATCGACAAATTCTACAAAGTCGGCGACCTCGTCACCGGCAAGGTCACCAAGCTCGCGAGCTTCGGCGCCTTCGTGGGCCTCGCCCACGACATTGACGGCCTCGTGCACATCTCGCAGGTCAGTGAAGACCGCGTGGACAAGATCAAGAACGTCCTCAAGCCCGGCCAGGACGTCAGCGCGCGCGTCATCAAGATCGACAAGGGCGAACGCCGCATCGGCCTGTCCATCAAGGCCGCCGCCTACACCGACGAGCAGCTCCGCGAAGAGCAGAAGATTCTCGACTCGCTCAAGCCCGGTGAAGACCTCGTCGCCCTCCAGCACGCGTTCGACGCGGCGGAAGTCACCGACGAGAAGCCGTAAGGCCCAGAACAGAATTCACGACCGGCGGACTCGCGAGAGTCCGCCGGTTTTTTGCTTTACGGACGGGCCAGAGCAGGAGCGCTACGCGAACAATTTTTTCAGCAGCTCGCCGTGAACGTCGGTGAGCCGGAAGTCGCGGCCCTGGAAACGGAAGGTGAGCTTTTTGTGATCGAGGCCGAGCAGGTGGAGGATCGTCGCGTGGATGTCGTGGACGTGTGCGGGGTCTTCGATGGAGTTGAAACCTAGCTCGTCGGTCTTGCCGAGGACTTGCCCGGCCTTCACGCCGCCGCCGGCGAACCACATGGTGAAGGCGTCGATGTGATGGTTGCGGCCCGTGGTGTCGCGGTTCTCGCCCATCGGTGTGCGGCCGAATTCGCCGCCCCAGACGACGAGCGTGTCCTTGAGCAGACCGCGCGCCTGCAAATCTTTCACGAGCGTGGCCTGGCCTTGAACGACGTCGCGGCAGAGCTTCTCGAAGTCGCCC
>JANOAY010000257.1:0-8242 GCA_031411375.1 Pedosphaera sp.
CCACCAGCTCCCGTCCGGTTCACGACTTGGAAGGCAGGAGCCGTGTCGAACTGCGCACCGGCGGCGGTCTTTCCATTCTTCACACTCGACATCTTTCCCGCGCGCGGATTAGAACTCGCCGCATTCAACGCGCCGGATTTCAGCTACGAAGCCACGGCGCGTCGTGCAACCAACAGAAAAAAATTATGAGTTACGTTCCATTGATCAGTTCGGGGGTGGCCGGCCCACTCGGAGTCCTGCACCTGCCGCGTTTGTGGCTGAAGATGTCGCTTGAAGCGTGCGGCAAACTCGCCGCGGGCTATCCCGGCTGCGGCAAAGGCTATGACGGTATGACGCTCGGCGCGCTCGGCTTGAACGAGGCGGCGGTGCGCAAGTTCATCACGGACAGCAAGCCGAATTATCCCGCCTTCGAGGCGTGGGTGAAGGCGCAGCCCGGCGTGAAGCTCGACGCGGCCACGCGTTACAAGCACAACCAGTCCATCCTCGGCTACATCCACGACGACGCCACGCGCAAGGGCATCCTGAGCGCGAGCGGCATCACGGATGAAAGCAGCGTGAACCCCGGCGCGGTGGATCTGAACAACCTCGACGACTGGCAGGAATTCCACGCGGCGGTGTTGAAGTAATCGGCGGAGAATTTTTTCACGACGGCGCTGGTGCGAACCAGCGCCGTTTTTTTGTGGCGGCAGGCATCCTTGCCTGCCGGTGAGGGCCGGCTTCCAGCCGCCCGGAAAAACGCCCCGAACGCACGAGCCGCGAGAAAAATTCCGCTACGCTCGCACGTTGAACGCCTCTTCCGCCGGGCTGGAAGCCACGGTACACTGGCAGGCAAGGATGCCCGCCGCAACGCACAAGAAACTTTTTACTGCGCGCCCCACTCACGCCGTCTAGCCTTCCGGCCAATCTTGTGAACGAAAAAAAGAATATGAACTGGCTTTATTTCGCGCTGCTCACCGTGGCGTCGTGGGGTGTGTACGGGATTTTCCTGCACATCGGCAGCACCGGCATGGGCGACAAAGTGAACGGGCGTTACATGTCCTTCCTCTACGTCGGCATCGCCTACTTCCTCGTCGCCATCGTCGGCCCCATCGTGATGCTGAAGATGCAGAACGGGCGGCTCGACTTCTGGAACTATCCCCCGCACGGCCTCTGGTGGTCGCTCATCGCGGGCATTGTCGGCGCGGTGGGCGCGTTCGGCGTGCTGCTCGCGTTCGGGGCCGCGCCGAATCCCAAGCCCGCGTACGTGCCGGTGATTATGAGCATCATTTTCGCGGGCGCACCGATTGTGAACGCCATTGTTTCCATCTGCCTGCATCCCCCGACGGGCGGGCTGGGCACGATCAAGTGGCCGTTCTGGGTGGGCATCGTGCTGGCCGCGTGCGGCGCGGCGCTCGTGACGAAGTTCAAGCCTGACGCGCCCGCTCCGGCTCCGGCGAAAACCGTCGCCGCCACGTCCGCGCAACCTCGCTGACGGATGGTGGCCTCCGGCGTTTTCCCCAAGCGGCTCGCCATCGGCACGAGCCAGTTCGATCAACTGCGCACGCTCCTGCAAACGGTGTACGGCAGCAATCCGTTTTACACCGCGAAGATGGATCGGGCGAACGTGGGCTACCGTCCGCGTCATCTCGGCAATTACACGGACGATTTTCCTTTCACCACCAAGGCGGAAATCATCGCTGACCAAATCGCGCATCCGCCCTACGGCACGAACCTCACCTACCCGCTGGACCGCTACACGCGCCTGTGCCAGACGAGCGGCACCAGCGGCACGCCGGTGCGCTGGCTTGACACGCCGGAGAGCTGGGACTGGATGCTCGGCAACTGGCAGAAGATTTTCGCGGCGGCGGAAATCGGACGCGGCGACCGCGCGCTCTTCGCGTTTTCGTTCGGGCCGTTTCTCGGCTTCTGGACGGCGTTCGAGGCGGCGGCGCGCGCGGGTGTGCTGTGCCTGACCGGCGGCGCGATGAGCAGCGCGGCGCGGTTGCAAACGATCTTCGAGCATCAGGTCAACGTGCTGTTCTGCACGCCGACCTACGCGCTGCGACTCGCCGAAGTGGCGGCGAGCGAAGGAATTTTCCTCACCCACTCGCCCGTGAAAAAAATCTTCGTGGCGGGCGATCCGGGCGGAAGCATTCCCGCCGTGCGCGCGCGGTTGGAATCGCTCTGGCCCGGTGCGCGCATCATTGATCATCACGGCATGACGGAGGTTGGCCCCGTGAGCTACGAATGCCCGGCGCAGCCCGGCGTGCTGCACATCATCGAGACCAGTTACCTCGCGGAAATTATTGATCCGATGACGGGCCTTGAAGTGGAGCATGGCCACACCGGCGAACTGGTGCTGACCACGCTCGGGCGCACCGGCTCTCCCCTGCTCCGCTATCGCACCGGCGATCTCGTGAAGCCGCGGCCCGGCGGCTCGTGCGAATGCGGACGCCACGATCTCGCGCTCGAAGGCGGCATCCTCGGCCGCACCGACGACATGGTCATCGTGCGCGGCGTGAACATTTATCCGAGCGCCATCGAGCAGATCGTAAGCGCCTGCGCGGGCGTGACGGAATTCCGCGTGCGCGTGCGCACGCGCGAAGCGCTGGCGGAAATCGAAGTGGATGTTGAAGTGCGGGCGGACGTGGATGCCGCCGCGCTGGTGCAACAACTGGAGGGCGAATTTGACCGCGCGTTCCGCCTGCGCGTGCCGGTGCAAGTCGAGCCGCCCGGCACCCTGCCGCGCGCGGAGACGAAGGCGAAGCGGTTCGTGCGCGAGAGTTAGCGCGCCCGGTTTTCCGGCGCGACGATGGACTGCAACCGCGGCAGCACATACTCCGACACCGCATTGTTTCCCGCCGGCGTGAAGTGGATGTCGTAGAGGTAATACATCCGCGCGGACCGGTCCTTCTCTACCAACGCCTCGGTGGGATTCAGGAAATGGATGCCGTTGCTGCGGAGCAGGCTGGTGATGCGGGCCGCGTGCCGGCGGGCGTCGAACGGATCCACCGGGTCTTTGGCGCGGCGATGATCCGCCGGTCGCACGACATGAGCCTGCGGGACATGCAGAAAAACCACCTGATGCCGGTTGGTGACGGCGGCCCGCACGAACTCCAGATAACTCCGGTAGCGCCGGAGGCATTCCGCATCCGAGACGGACTCCTCCTTCCGGTAAAATTCCCGGCCATCCCCCGCCGCGCCAGCGCGCGCATCCATCACGCCCTGATAAAGATGCCAGCCGTAAAAAAGGGACGCCGACCAGAGGCGGAGTTTCTTCCACCACGTCACCGGCTGGAGTTGCAGGTAGCCGTCCCGCACCTTGGGCCGCACGGGCGGAAGCTGGTCGTCGCATTCGAGCGCGCCGGGACTGCCAAAGACGGTCTGCACAATCAAATCGGGCTGGTCGCCGTGGCCGGTCTCGCGCAGCCACTTGAGCTGATAGGAAACGGGCTGCGACGGAGTGCCGAGGTTCACCAACTCGATACGCCGGCCCGGCACGCGCAACCCGTCGGCAATCTGGCGCATGTAGCACTCCTCATTGTTCACGCCCCAGCCAAAGGCGAAGGATGGCCCCAGCGCCAGCACACGGAACACCCCGTTGGATTTCGGCGCCGGGAGCGACGGCTCGCCCTCGCCAATGCGCAGGCCCCGCGCATCCGTGAGGTAGCGGGCGGTGTATTCGCGCGTCCGGTGGGTGAAATCCAGATGCGACTTGAGCCGGTAGAGGCGCACGGGATCCGTCTCGTAAATCGGCACGGCCCACCACTGCCAGAGCCAGCGGCCCACGCTCGCGCGGTAAAAAACTTGCAGCGCGGCCTCCGCGAAGACGAGCAGCAGCAGGCCGAGGACAAGATAGAACAGGAGCTGTTTGCGCCGCGACAGGCGCGGAGCGGCGGGACCCGGAGGCAACACTGAATCATCGGCGGACATGCTCGGTTTCTGCTCGCGGACTGTTGGGGGTTTGGCGCGGCTGGGCGAGATTTATCCGCAACCCGGCCCGCGCATTTTCCCGATGCTGACAGGGAAGCTTTTCTCCCGTTACGATCCGGCCCAGCGCATGATGAAACATTTGTACGTTCCATTGCTGGCCGCCGTTTTGCTGAACGCCGGCTGCACCACCGCGCCTTCCGAGGCTGGGCGGCCCTTCGACTTCGCGCTCATCGGCGACGTGCCCTATAACGCCGAGCAGACGACAAACCTCTTCCCGAACATGATGCGCGAACTGAATGCCGCGACGCTGGAGTTCGTGGTGCATGACGGCGACATCAAGTCCGGCGACACGCCCTGCTCGGATGAAATCTTCGAGGCGCGGCGCAAAGACTTCGCGAACTCCGCGCACCCGTTCATCTACGTCTTTGGCGACAATGAGTGGACGGACTGCGCGCGCGCGACGAACGGCTTTGATCCCGTGGAGCGACTGCAAAAGCTGCGCGACGTTTTCTGCGCGGACGAGCAGAGCCTCGGAAAACGCAGGCTCCCGCTGGCGCGCCAGAGCAACGACCCGCGTCACGCCAAGTTCCGCGAGAACGTGCGCTGGGAAATGGGCGGCGCGACCTTCGTGGGCCTGAACGTGCCGGGCAGCATCAACAACTTCGGCAAGCCCGAGTTCGCCGAGCGCAACGCGGCGAACCTCGCGTGGCTGCAAGAGTCCTTCGCCTTCGCCAAGCTGGAGAATGCGCGCGCCCTCATGATCATCATCCAGGCCAATCCATTTCCTGAACTTGGCAGCACGAACCGGATGCACGCCGGTTTCCGTCCGCTGATGGAATTGCTGGAGCGCGAGACTGTCGCGTTCGGAAAGCCCGTCGTCCTCGTGCACGGGGACAGCCACAACTTCCGCATTGATAAGCCGCTCTACGGCGCAAAGAGCAAACGGCGCATTGAGAACTTCACCCGGGTGGAGACGTTCGGAAATCCCGACGTGCATTGGCTGCGCGTGACGGTGGAGCCGGGGAATCCTGAAGTGTTCACGTTCCGGCAACAATTAGTGCTGTCGAATCTGGTGACGCACGGGAAAGCGCTCGCGAAGTAATCCATCGGAGCAGCGGACAGCCTTGTCCGCTGAAGCAGCCGCTCTCACAAACTGCGGACATGGCTGTCCGCCGCTCCTTCCATTATTTCACCGCCGCCGCTTTCAGCATTTCCTCCGCGAATTCCTCCGGCGTCCATTCGTTGCCGAGATAGATTTTTTGCAGCCGTCCCTTCGCATCAATGACCACCGTGCGCAGGTTGTGCTCCGGCAGCGAGGTGGGCGTGGCGCGATAAAACGTCAGCCCCACCTGCTCGCTGAAACCGTCCACCGTCCACAGGTCGCTCGTGGCGAACTGCCAGTGGTTGCTGTCCAAGTTGTAGGGTGTCGAGTAGCGCAGCAAACGCTCGGGCGTGTCCCACGCGGGGTCGAAGGAGAGCGAGAGCAGCGACCAGTTCGTGTTCGCCTGCGCCTTCAATGCCGTCTGCGCCTTCTGGAAAAACTGCGACATGCGCGGACAGAACGTCGGAAACGGGCAGCGCGTGAAGATGAACGTCACGCCGAGCGCGCGCCCCTGATACTGCGCGAGCGAGATGGGCGTGCCGAAGTGGTTGGTGAATTTGTAGTCCGGCACTTTGTCGCCGAGCGAGAGTGGCTCGACGATGGGCGCGCGACGGAATGTGACCGCCGGGTTCGTGCCGTTGGTGCTGCCGAGCGTGATGCCTTTCCCGGCATCGGCGGGTGCGGGCGCGGGAACTTTGCGGAGGTTCTCGATCCAGCCGTCGTCCTTCGTCACCACCATCTGGAAGGCGAGATAATCGTTCGGCTGCAAACCCTTCAGTTCGTTCTTGTCCTTCACGTCGAAGTCCATCGTCATCGCGACCATGTAGTCGGGAATTTCCTCGTGCGCGATGACCACGGTCTTGCCGTTCTGCTTCAACTCCTTGAGCAAACCCTTCACTTGGAAGACCTGGCGGTTCGTGTCCGTGGCGGTGACGGCGGGGCCGTTGGATTGGTCCGCGCAGCCGGCGAGCAACAGCGCGCCCGTGAGCGAGAGAACTTTCAGCAGCAAATTTTTTCCAAACATACGATTGAGAGACGGAGCTTGCCCCGCGCGCGTTCAATCCGGCAAGCGCGGTGTGACGCTCCCTCGCTTCCAAAAACTCCTTGTCCGTCCAGCGATTGAAAATACGCTGAACAGCAGTTCCGAAAACATCGTCGCTTTAACGCCATGAAATTTGCCCGATTCATTCTTGCTGTCCTCGTCGTCACCGCGTGCGCGCACGCGCAAACCACGCCCGAGTGGATTTGGCATCCGAACAACGGCGCGAAGCCCGAGGACAAGGAAGTGCGCTACTTCCGCAAGACCTTCACGCTCGACGGCGCGGCGCGGCGCGCTTCCCTCGCGGTGTCGGCGGACAACAAGTTCACGGCTTACGTGAACGGCACGAAAGTGGGTAGCGGCGACGAGTGGAAGGATTTTCCGAAGTTCGACGTCAAGGCGCAGCTCAAGCCCGGCGTGAACGTCGTCGCCATCGAGGCGAAGAACGATGGTGGTGTGGCGGCGCTGCTCGCGGAACTGGACTTCGCAACCGAGGAAGGCACCCGCGCGAAAGTCGTCACCGACAAAACCTGGCAGACGGGCACGGGCGCGGCTACGGGCTGGCAGGCGGCAAACTTTAATGCCGGGGCCAACTGGGTGGCGGCCACGTCGCTCGGCAAGCTGGGCATTCAACCGTGGGGCAACATCGCCGCCGCCACCGCGACCAGCAGCGGCAAGGTCGCCACGCCAGCCGAGTCGCTCACCGTCGCCGATGGTTTCAAAGTCGAACTGCTCCGCAGCGCGCTGCCGGGCGAAGGTTCGTGGGTAGCGATGACGGTTGATCCGAAAGGCCGCCTGATTATTTCTCCGCAAGGCAACGAGCCGATGTTGCGCGTGACGCTCGATGCGAAGGGACAGATTGCCAAGCTCGACAAGCTGAACATCGCGGTGAAGGGCGCGATGGGTTTGCTCTACGCTTTCGACGCGCTCTACATTAACGGGCAGGGCGCGCAGGGTTATCATCTCTATCGCGTGCGCGAGAACGCGGAGGAGCAGTTCGGCGAGCCGGAGTTGCTCCGCAAGTGGAAGGGCGGTCCCGGCGAACACGGCGCGCACGGCATCGTGCTCGGGCCGGACAACAAGCTCTACATTGTGAACGGCAATTTCGTGTCCGTGCCGGACGACATTCTCCCGACTTCGCCGCACAAGAATTATCGCGACGACGTGGTGCTGCCGCGCATGGAGGACGGCAACGGCTTCGGCGCGGGCGTGAAGCCGCCGGGCGGTTACGTGGTGCGCGTGGACAAGGACGGCCAGAACGCCGAACTGTTCGCGTCCGGCCAGCGCAATACTTACGACATCGCGTTCAATGCGGACGGCGAACTCTTCGGCTTCGACAGCGACATGGAATGGGACTGGGGCTCGCCGTGGTATCGCCCGACGCGCGCGTATCACATCGTGAGCGGCGGCGACCAAGGCTTCCGCGAAGGCTCGGCGAAGTGGCCGACGTATTATCAGGACAGTCTGCCGGAAACGGTGAACATCGGGATTGGTTCGCCCACGGGGGTGATGGCACCGACGAAGGCGAAGTTCCCGGCGAAGTATCGCGAAGCGGTTTGGATGATGGATTGGTCTTACGGAAGAATCGTTGCCGTTCACTTGGAACCAAACGGTGCGAGCTACAAAGGAACTTTTGACACCGTGGTGAAAGGCAAGCCGCTGAACGTCACTGACATGGAAGTCGGACCGGATGGCGCGGTATATTTCGCAACGGGCGGGCGTGGAACGCAGTCAGGACTGTATCGCGTAAGCCATGCCAAGGGAATTCCGAACAACGAATTTGTCGCGCCACGTGATATGGCGTACGGGCTTCGAAAGTTGCGCCGGGAAGTCGAGGTGTTTCACGGCAAGCAAGATGCAAAAGCAGTGGCAACCGTTTGGCCGCAACTAAGCAGTGATGACCGTTCTCTCCGCTACGCCGCCCGCATCGCCATCGAGTCGCAACCGGTCAGCGAGTGGAAAGCCAAGGCGCTCGCGGAAACGAATCCCAACGCTGCGCTCACGGCGGCACTCGCACTCGCGCGCGTCGGAGCGAAGACCGATCAGAGCGACGTGTTCACTGCGCTGGCAAAGTTCCCCACCGCGTCGCTGCCGGAAGATCAGCAGTTGCTCAAGCTGCGGGTCATTGAAGTCAGCATTGCCCGGCATGGCCGTCCGGCGGAGGAATTCGTGCAGCGCGGCATCGAGAA
>JANOAY010000258.1:0-1672 GCA_031411375.1 Pedosphaera sp.
CGCAGTTGTTCTTCGAGCCAAATCCACTGCGCCTCGCCGAGCATCGTCGCGCTCGGGTCGGGATGCGGAATGTATTTCCCGCCGCTCGGCTGGACGTTGTTCTGCCCGGTGACCAGCGCGCTGCGGAAGTAGCGCGTGTCGAGCAGGATGATTTGCACGCGCTTTCCCAAGGGGCCGAAAACGTAGGCATCATAAACACCTTCACGATGGCGGCGCGGTGAATTGCGCGGCTCGTCCATGAATTCGAGGAACAGCTTCTGCGACTCGGCGCGCTGGGCGTAGGTCGACCCGGCATCGTTCCAGCCGAAGTCGTGGTCGTCCCACGTCGCGAGCAGAGGCGCTTTCTTCCGCAGCGCACGAAAGATCGCGCTCTCCTTCCGCACGCGATACTTCTCGGCCATCACCGTCATGTTCGTGGTGTCGGCGTAGATGTTGTCGCCCAGCAGCACGAAGGCGTCGAAGTCGAGCGTCAGCACGCGGTCGAGCATCGGGTGTGTGGCGGGATTGATGCACGAGCCGAAGCCGAGGCGCGTGATGATCCGGGCTTCCGGCGGAACGGTCGCGCAACCTGAAGCGAGGAGCAGCGCGCCCGCGATGATGGCGAACGCCAGCGCGCCGGAGAATTTCTTGAACATCCGTGCGTTCTCCCAGAACCCGCGCCCGGAGGCAATGCGCGGGCGGCGGAACGGCCTGCACAAAGTCGTTTTCGCGCGCCGGTCGTCCGGGTAAGGTGCGCGCATGTCTCCCAGGTCACGAAGCGTCGCGCTGCTGTTCACGGCGGGCTGTGTTCTTGCCGCCGTGCGTCCGCTGGGCGCGGCGGAAACCGGCGTCGAGTTTTTCGAGAAGCGCGTGCGTCCGGTGCTCGTCGAGCGCTGCTACGAATGCCACGGCGAGAAGAAGCAGAAGGGCGGCTTGCGCCTCGACAGCGCGGCGGCCGTGCGGGCGGGCGGCGACAGCGGCGCGGCGCTAGTGCCGGGCCAGCCGGAGAAGTCGTTGCTCATCAAAGTCATTTCGTGGAGCGACCCCGACTTGCAGATGCCGCCGAAGAACAAGCTGCCTGACGCGGAGATCGCCGCGCTGACCGAGTGGGTGAAGCTGGGCGCGCACGATCCGCGCACGAATCTCCCATCTGAAATTTCAAATCTCAAATCCCCGCCGACCAACCACTGGGCCTACCAGCCGCTGAAGAAGCCCGTGCCGCCTGCCACCAAAGATTCCTCCTGGCCGCGCTCTGACATCGACCGCTTCATTCTGGCGAAGCTGGAGCAGAAACAGCTTCCGCCGAACGCCGATGCGGATCGCGCCACGCTCTTGCGCCGCGCCTGCTACGACCTGATCGGACTGCCGCCGACGCCGGAGCAGATTGATTCGTTCGTGAAAGACCAATCGTCCGACGCCTTCGCGCGTGTCGTGGATCGCCTGCTCGCTTCGCCGCAGTTTGGCGAGCGCTGGGGGCGGCACTGGCTCGACGTGGCGCGCTACGCCGAGTCGGTCACGCTGCGCGGGTTTATTTTCAAGGAGGCATGGCGGTATCGCGATTACGTCATCGAGTCGTTCAACGAGGATGTGCCGTTCGATCAATTCATCCGTGAACAGATCGCCGGGGACTTGCTCGACTCGAAAAGCCTTGCGCAAAAACGCCGTCGGATGATTGCCACGACGTTCCTCGCGC
>JANOAY010000259.1:0-9444 GCA_031411375.1 Pedosphaera sp.
CTCGCGCTGAATTACGCCGACGCGAAGGCCATGGCCGTCGCCGCCGACCAGGCGGGCGTGCGCCACATGACGGCGTTCACGTATCGCTTCGTGCCATCGATGCGCTACCTCTCGCATCTGATCACGCGCGGCGATCTCGGCACGCCGTATCATTACCGCTCGTGCCGGTTGCAGGACTGGGGCACGCGGAATCTCGGCTGGCGACAGGTGAAGAAGCTCGCGGGCACCGGCGAACTTGGCGACATGCTCTCGCACCGCATTGATTTCGCGCACCATCTCGTCGGCCCAATCCAGCGCCTCGTGGCGAACACAAAAAATCACACGCCCTTGCGCGGCGGCCAGCCAAACGACACCGACGACTGGGTGGCGCTGCTCGCGGAATTTGTGAACGGCGCGACCGGCGTGCAGGAAAGCAGCAAGCTCGCGAGCGGCCGCAACGAAAGCTGGCGCAGCCTCGACTACGTGGAAATCAACGGCAGCGAACGCTCCTACGTTTTCACCACCGGCTCGTGGAATACGCTTCAGACTGGTCAGGCGGGCGGGCCGGGCTTGGAGACGATTGAGATTCCGAAGGAGTTCTGGAAAGTGCCCGGCTCGCCGCGCGACCCTACTCAGGGCGATCCGCTGGTCACGTTCCGCTACGATCAAGCGTGGGAATTCATCGAGGCCATCCGTCAGCAGCGCCCGTGCTCGCCGGACTTCCATGATGGCGCGCGTGCGCAGCAGGTGATGGATGCCGCCGTGCGCTCGGCGGAGATCAAGGCGTGGGTGGAACTGTAGAAATGGAAAGAGCCTCCGTGGTTGGCCGCACGGCAGCTTGTTCAGGCGGGCGCGGGCCTATAGGCCGCGCTGGAAATTACTTCTGCGTCGTCTCGGTGCCGCGCACGTCCACCAGGTAGCCGGCGTCGGTCTTCGTCACGGTGCACAGGCGTCCGAGCTTGGCGGCAATTGCTTTCGCGAGATTGGCGCGGACTTCCGAGGGCGTGGTCACGACCGTGGGACCGGCGGTGATTTTCTGTTCCACGGCCTTGGCCCAGCGCTGGTCGGCTTCGGTCGGTTCCGCGGCGATCACCGGAATGACCGCAGCGACGAGGATGGCGAGACTGATGCGAATGTTCTTCATGATGCCTACAAATATCGGCCGGAGCGCGGAGAGGCTTTAGCGCACGAACCGGTTGGAAATTTTACTGGAGCGCGGACATTCCTGTCCGCAGCCAGCCACGAACTGCGGAAGTTGTGGAAAAGTCTTACACCTCATGACTTGGCGGTCTGCTGCGGACAGGAATGTCTGCGCTCCATTTCACCGCACGGTGATCAGCTTGTCCTCCTTCGGATTCGCCTCCAGATAGATGTCCTTGTATTCGGACGCGCCGCCGCCGTGGCGGAACATGCCGATGGGACCGGCGATGATGCGCTTCTCCGGGTCCGTGCGTTCGCCCGGCGTGGGGTGCGTGTAGCGGACGATTTCCACGCCATCCACCGCCGCGCGCAGGGTGCCTTTCTCCAGGTTGCAGAGCATCTCCGTGGTGGTCCATTGCGCGGAATCTCTCGAACCTGGAGCCAGCGTTTCGCGCGGCAGGTTGCGATGCTGCGGCGGATGGTTGTCCCACATGCCACCGAACGGCGGCATGAACTGGAGCCAGCCCGCGTTATCGATCTTCGGTTTCGCGGCGTCCTTCGGGCGGTCGCCCCAGAACAGGATGCCGAGGTGATCGCGGTTCACGGGATTCATGCGTGCGGTGAAGATGAGCCGGAAGCTGCCGTAATCCTTCTTCGTGTAAGCGAGCCGCGACGTGCCGCCCACCCCGTGCATGGCCCCGTTCGTGATGCTCCACGTCGAAGGGTCGGCCTCCCAGCCCTCGAAGTTCTCTCCGTTGAAAATCTTCAGGCAACCGGGGTAAGGCGCGGTGGTCTTGGCCGCTCCCGGAACGTCAGCGGCGCGAACACTGAAGAGAGCGACGCACGTCAGGATGGAGAGAAGGAGAATTCGCATGGTCGCTGTCTCTTCAAACGCTCCGGCTCTTTGCCGCTGTCCAAAACGCATTGGCAACGCGGTGATGCAACTCGCGTTCCAAATCCTGATCACCAATTTCGCGGTCAACGTGATTGAACAATCCGTCGGTGCCGACTTCCAACACGACCCACTCGCCAGTGGGTTTGCAGAGCAAGTCCACGCACCCAAACGAGTCCCAGAGGCCGGTCGCCACAAGCGCGCGCCGCGCTGCGTCCTTTGCTCCGGCAGGCGGTTCAACCAACCGCACGTAGCGAGCGCCGCGCGCATGTGCGACCCAAGGTGATAGCCGAACACCCTCTGGGAAGCGCCGTGAGACCCAACCGAATAGCTCCCCTGCCGCGCAGTAAGTCCGATAGACTTCGGGGCGCTCCAATCGAATAAACTCCTGAACGATGAACGGGCGTGGCCAGTTCGGCGGCTCTGGACTGGCCTCGGTAATCAGACGATGTCCGCTTGCGCCGCAACTCGTTGGATACTTGAGGCACCATTCGTTGTCGGAGTGTTCTCGGATAAAACGCAAAACCTCATCGTAAGTTTCCAGAAGCCGCGTCTGCGGAGTTGGCACATCATGTTCGCGAAAGACAACGGCGAGCAGCCGTTTGTCTGAAGCTAGTCGAATGGCTTCCGTCGGGATGAAAACATCGCAACCGACCGGACGGTCAGTGTCTTCGACGTGTAGCAAATAGTTGAAGCGGCGCGGTTCCTCCGAAATATCAATGCCCAAGGACGACGATAGCTGAACGGCCAACGGTTCGAAGCCCCATGCGCCGCTGCCACTGTTCAACACGCAACAGTCTTTCGGTGAGATGTTCATCGTGAGGCAGCGCGCAGCGACGCCTGAATCGCCCACATCCTACTTCGCCCCGTTGCTGAACATCTTCATCAGCGCCGACTGCATCAGCATCTGGATGCTGTCGTATTTGGTGTAGCCGGCGGGCAGGTCGAAGAGCGCGGCGTCCGGCGTCTCCAGCTTCGGGGCCTGGAACTTGACGATGAGCTTGTTCGAGCGCTGCGGCAGTTCCATCTGGATGGGGAAGTTCTTCAGGTCCGTGGCCTGCCACACGAACATCTCCTGCGGACGGCCCTTCGAGTCGGTGGTGGTGAGCTTCTTCTTCAGGCACGGATGGCCGTCCACGGTTTCCTTGCCCACGTCGGTGAACTCCACCTTGGTCTCCGTCTTTTCGTT
The DNA here is from genome assembly GCA_031411375.1 of Pedosphaera sp. Lineage (GTDB taxonomy): Bacteria > Verrucomicrobiota > Verrucomicrobiia > Limisphaerales > SIBH01 > JANNGC01. The sequence goes on from JANOAY010000259.1 coordinate 3,201, forward strand.
TTCGGTGAACGGCATCTCGGCATACGACTTGAGTCCGGGATAGCTGATGACGGTCGCCTTCTTGTCCGGCAGCACGAGGGTGATCATCTGGTCCATGCCGGCCTGCTTCATCATGCCGGCAGCCTCGGCGGGGATGGCGTTGCCCTGCATCTCGGACATGTTTAGCTCGGAGCGCAGCTTGCCGTCGCGCAAGGCCATGGTGAGCGGCATGGAGAGGGTTTCCTTCTGGTCCTTGTCGAGCAGGCGGGCGGTGGCCTTGGCGCTGAAGGCCTTGGTGTCGCCGAAGAGCTTGAGCATCTCGGCATTGACGCCGGTGGGCGGGCTGCTGAATTGCGCGGAGGCGGAGACGATGGACGCGACGAGCGCGGCGACGAAGAGGAGCTTTTTCATGGGCGTGATTTTCATAGTGTTAATGGGACGAAGGAGAGCAGCCACAGTGGCGTTTGGCAAAAACATTTGCGGCGCGACCGACTTGTCGAAAAGCAACTCCTCCAGTCGAGGGCGCACCTTGACTTACGCATCCGATTTTCCGCGACGCATTTTGGACTGCGGTGTCGCGCTTCGCTTGCCACCGCAGTCCATATCGCCCACACGAGTTTGAACGGTGCGGGGGGGGGCGAGTTGCGCCCGCTGCGTTCACGCAGGCTGAGGGTTTCAAGCGGGCCTGCTGCGGCTGGTCTTACGGACACAGCCGCGCTCCCCGCCAGCAGGATGCTGGCAGCCCCCTACTCCGCCTTCTTGCGCGTGTAGGTGTGCGTGCTGGTGCCGAAGAAGACTTCCGCCGCTTCCATGATCGTCTCCGACACGGTCGGATGCGGATGCACGCAGAGCGCGAGGTCTTCCACGGTCGCGCCCATCTCGATGGCAACCACGGCCTCGGCGATCAACTCGCCCGCGCCCGCGCCCACGATGCCCACGCCCAAGACGCGCTCGGTGTGCGGGTCAATGATGAGCTTGGTCAGACCGTCCGTGCGGTCGAAGCTGATGGCGCGACCGGACGCCGCCCACGGGAACTTCGCGATCTCGACCTCGATGCCTTTCGCCTTGGCCTCGTTCTCGGTGAGACCGGCCCACGCGACCTCGGGGTCGGTGAAGATGACGGCGGGGATGACGACGTTTTCGAATGTGGTGTTCTCGCCAATGATGTTCTCGACCGCCACGCGGGCTTCGCGCGAAGCCTTGTGCGCGAGCATGACGCCGCCCGCGATGTCGCCGATCGCATACACTCCGGGGACGTTGGTCTGCTGCTGAGGCGTGATCTTGATGAAGCCGCGCTCGTCGCGTTCGATGCCGGCGTTGTCGAGGCCGAGGTCGGCGGCGTTCGGCACGCGGCCCACGGAGACGAGCACGCGGTCGTAGAGTTCTTCTTTTTGCGCGCCGTTCTGCTCGGTGATGACTTTGATCTGTTTGCCCACGGTAGCCATCTTCACGACCTTGGCCTTGAGGCGCACTTCGCGGAAGTTCTTCTCCGCGTATTTCACGACGGGACGAATAAGGTCGGCGTCGCCGCCCGCGAGCAGCGCATCCATCGCCTCGACGACGGTGACTTTGCTGCCGAGCGAGGCGTACACGGTGCCGAGTTCCATGCCGATGTAGCCGCCGCCGATGACGAGCAGGTTTTCGGGAATGTCCTCGATGTGCAGCGCCTCGGTGGAAGTCATGACGCGCGGATTGCCGAGGTCAAAGGCCTTCGGCAGCGCGGGCTTCGAGCCAACAGCGATGATCACCTGCTCGAAATTATAAAACTTCTGTCCGTCCGCCGTTTCGACGCGGAGGGTTTTCGCGTCCTCGAAATGGCCGCGCCCGTGGATGACCTGCACGCCGCGCCGTTGCGCAATGGTGGAAACGCCGCCCGCGAGCTTGGTGATGACGGAATCCTTCCACGTGCGGAGCTTGTTCAGATCAATCGTCGGCTCGGTGAAGGTGATGCCGCGGTGGGCGGACTCGCGCGCCGCCGTGATGTGGTGCGTGGCGTGGAGCAGCGCCTTCGACGGGATGCACCCGCGATTCAGGCAGACGCCGCCGAGGTTTTTCTCCTGCTCGATCAGGATGACTTTCTTGCCCTTGTCCGCCGCGTAGAACGCTGCGGCGTAGCCACCGGGGCCGGCTCCAATGACGATGACTTCTGCCTTTGTCGCTTCCATGTTCGTAAAAATTAAATCTTCGCTTCGGCCTCGGTGAACTTCTCAATCGCGGCCACCAAATCCACGGTGAACCGCGCGGCCGCGCCACCATCAATCACGCGATGGTCGTAGGCCACGGTGATCGGCATCATCAAACGCGCTTCAATCTTTCCCTCGCGCACGACGGGCTTCAGCACGCTGCGACCGAGGCCGAGAATGGCGACTTCCGGGCGGTTGATGATGGGCGTGAAATGCGCTCCGCCGATCGCGCCCTGGTTCGAGATGGTGAAGGTGCCGCCGCGCATGTCTTCGAGGCCGATCTTGCGGTCGCGGGCTTTCGCGGCGAGCTCCGCCACGTCCTTCGAGATTTGCACGAGGTCTTTCTTGTCCACGTCGCGAATGACGGGAACGAGGAGGCCCGCCTCGGTGTCCACCGCGACACCGAGATGCACGTATTCCTTGAACACGATCTCGTTGGCGAGTTCGTCGAGGCTGGAGTTGAAGATCGCGTGCTTCTTCAACGTGTTGGCGACGGCCTTGAGCACGAACGTCGTCACGGTGAGCTTCGCGCCTTTCTTCTCGTACTCGGGCGCGAGCTTCTTCCGCAGATCATTGAGCGCGGTCACGTCCACTTCGTCGAACTGCGTGACTTCGGGAATGGCCAGACGGCTCTCCGTCATGCGCTGCGCGATGACTTTCCGCAACGGCGTGACCGGACGCTTGTAGATCGAACCAAACGCGGAGAAGTCCACCGACTCCGCCGGCGCGACACCGGGGCCGCCGGATTTCGCAGCCTTCTTCGCAGCCGCGAGGCGCTCCAAGCGCACGATGTAGTTGCGTAACTCTTCCCAGCCCACGCGGCCTTCTTCGTCCCCGCGCACCTTGTGCAAATCAATGGCCAGTTCGCGTGCGACCCGGCGCACGGACGGCGGCGCGACGGGGTTCTCGTTCACGATTTCCGCTTCCTCGGTATCGCCGGCTTCTTCTTCCGACTCTGAAGCGGGCGCGGCTTTTTTCGCGGCAGGCTTCGGCGCGGCGGCTTTCTTTTCCGGCGCACTCGCGGTCGGCGCAGCGGGCGCGGCCCCGGCGGCGGCATCGAGACTGAGGATGAGTCCGCCCACGGAGAGCTTGTCGCCTTCCTTCACGCGAATGCTGGTCACGGTGCCGGCGGCGGGCGACGGGATGGGCGCCACGGCCTTGCCGGTTTCGAGCTCGATGAGGTTCTGGCCTTTCTTAACCTGCGCGCCGGGTTTGACGAGAATGCCGACGACCGTGCCGGAATCCGCGCCTTCACCCAGATTAGGAAGCTTTACGTCCATAAATTCAAAGGCGGGAATTTGCGGGCGCAACACGGGCTTGCCTAGGAAAAATTCGCGGTGGTTGAATACAGCTTGAAATCCGCGCCTTCGACCATCTCACCCGATCAGCGGCTGCTGCTTCTGCACGCGCAACTCCTTCTGCCGGTGCAGCAACTCCGTGCGTTCCGCGTCGCTCAGGTCGGGGTGCGCGACTTCGCGGCTCAGGCGTTGCAGTGCGGCGGCGAGGAAGTCGTTCCGCAAATTTGTCAGCACGTCCACGATTTGTTTCTCCGGCTCGGGAATGACGTGGTGATCGGCGAGCGCGGTGCCGACGAGGGCTTGCGCCGCCGGGTCGAATTGAAACTCGTGCAGCAGCGCCGCGCCGCCGGGCAGACCTTCCTCGATGTCCTTCAAACAACGCTGCGCGATGCGCTGCACGGCGAGGTTCGAGAGCCAGTTGAAATCCAGATGCGCCGCCGCCACCGCGCGATGATCACCGTGGGCAAGCAGCAGCTTGAGCAGTTGCAGTTCGCGCACCGTCGGCGGCGCGGAGGGAACTTCATTGGCTTCCGTGGCCGCCGCGCCGGCTTCGGCTTCTTCGGCCATGCGGTCAAAATCTTCATCGCGTTCCGAACGTGGCTGCAGGGCCGGCTTGGTCTTCTTGAACTCCGCGCGCACGGAATCCACGGACACACCGAGGCGCAGCGCAGCCTTCTGCGCGTGCGTGTCAATCAGCACGGCGTTGCGCGTCTTAATGAGAGCCTCACCAAATTCCCGCAGCACGGCCACGCGACCTTTGTCGCTGCGCGGATCGTTCGTGAGGCAGAGCCGTTTCAAGTACCAGTCGAAGAAACCTTCGGCGTGTTCAACGATTTCGCGGAAGGCTTCGCCGCCATGCTGCTTGATGAAATCGTCCGGGTCTTTGCCGTTCGGAATCGTGGCGACGCGAATGGCCAGTCCCGCTGCGAGCAGCGGATCGAGCGAGCGCGTGGCGGCGTTTTGCCCGGCGTTGTCCGCGTCGAAGCAAAGCACCACTTCCTCGACGTAGCGTTTCAGGATGCGCGCGTGGTCGGGCGTGAGCGCGGTGCCTTGCGGCGCGACGACATTCTGCACGCCGGCCATGTAGCAGGCCATCAAGTCGAGCTGCCCTTCGCAAATAATCGCGGATTCAGCGTCGAGCATCGGGCGCTTGGACTTGTCGATGCCGAAGAAGACTTTGCCCTTCGTGAAGATCGGCGTCTCGGGCGAGTTGACATACTTTGCCTGCTTCTCATCGCCGCTCAGGATGCGCCCGCTGAAGGCGATGACGCGCCCTTGCTCATCGCAAATCGGGAAGATCAGCCGCCCGCGAAAACGGTCGTAAGCCCGGTCGCTGCCTTCCTTCCGCACGACGAGTCCGGCCTGCTCCATTACCGCGAGGTCGTGGCCTTTGCTCTTCGCCCAGTTCACCGTGTCGTCCCATGACTCAGGTGCGGCCCCGAGGCGGAAGAGTTTTATGGCCTCGGTAGTCACACCGCGTTTGGCGAGATAGTCGCGGGCGATTTGTCCGCTGGCCTCGTTCGCGAGCGCGGACTGCCACCGCACGGTGATTTGCTCGTGGATGTTCCAGAGCACTTCCTTGATGTGCTTCTGCTGCTGCAACGCAGGATTGTTGTCGAACTCCAGCGGAATGCTCGCGCGCTCGGCGAGGCGGCGCACGGCGTCCATGAATTCCAGGTTCTCGTACTCGCGCACGAAGGTGAACACGTCGCCGCCCTTGCCGCAGCCGAAGCACTTAAAAATCTGGTGGTGCGGATTGACGTTGAAGCTCGGCGACTTCTCGCGATGGAACGGGCAGAGCGCGCGGAAGTTCGAGCCGGCCCGCTTCAAAGGAATGTACGCGCCGATGACGTCCACGATGTCATTGGCGGCGCGAATCTGCTCGAGAAGATGCGGAGGGATGAGTCCCACGCGAGAGAGTTAGCGGGACGGGGGAAGAAAATCCAAATTCCAAATCCCAAATTTCAAACAAGCCACAAAATTCCCAACTCACCGTCCGCTCATGATTTGATCAATCTTCCGCTCGTTGCGCCGGGCCATGCTGGTTTCGTCGCGGATGGCCTTCGAGTTGCCGTCCATCTGTTCCATGAGCAGCTTGGCGAAATGCTGCTCGGCCCTCTTGCCGGTGAAGGAATCGTTGAACACGGCCTTCTGGATTTTCGACGGGTGCGGGAAGAAGTCGCTACCGTAGTTGTAGTCCACATCCTTGGCGCGCTTGGCGAGAAACTCCGCGCTGTAGTGCGGCGCGTGCAGCAGGCTGATGAGGAAAAAATAAATGCAGGTGAACCGCACCGCGCCCGCCGCCATGCCGCCGTAAAATTCCAGCCGCCCGAACAGATCGCTCTCCACAATCTTCGCGCCGAACTTGGCCTTGATGAGCGTGAAGACAATTTTGAGGCCCAGCGCGATGAGGATGTAACTCAGCATGTAGTAGGTCAGCTTGCTCAGGAGCGGCTTCTGGTTCATCAGGTCGCCGAGGTTGCGATAGAAGAATCCGCCCGCGACGAGGATGAGAATCCACATGGTCGTATCAAGCAGTTCCTCGGACAGCCCGCGCTTGCGCCCGCGCACGATGCCGACGCAGATGACGAGAATCGTGACGAAATCCACCCAGCCCACCGTGAGGCCGCTGGCGAACTTCGTGATGCTGTTGAGCCATTGCATAAAATTGTGCGGCGGAGCCGCTGTGGGAATAGCGGCAGAACGCGGGTGGGAATTAACCGGCCCAGTTTTCGTAGGTGACGACGCAAGGAGTCTCAAACTATTGGCCGGGAAGTTTGAGAC
>JANOAY010000260.1:0-6278 GCA_031411375.1 Pedosphaera sp.
GGGCCACTATTCGAGGAGGCGCGTTAAGATGTTCAATGCCTCACCCGGCGCGCGCGGAGCGACGACGCCCTACCAGTCGCGGAAGTTTGAAAGCCTTCACCCGGTCGCCGGCTGCTCCCGTCGGCTGCGACGCGCTTCGAGGATTAAATTGTAGCCCGCGACGGCGGCAGGAAAAAGATTCGAGAGCACGCCCACGGAATCGGTCTTGTCGCTGAAGGTGAAGTAACTGAGTAGCATGAGACTCCCCACGAGCGACATGTACCAGAAGATGCGCGGCAGATGCGAACGGCCCGCGCGATGCGAAGCAATCACCTGCACGAACCACCGTCCGGCGAAGATGAGCACGCCCGCGTAGCCGATCAGCTTCCACGGCGTGATGACCCAGACCTTGTGGAAGAGATCAATTTTGAAGAGGACTTCGTTCATGGCTTTTTCTCGATGGGCACGGGGACGATCTTGCGGTTGAGCAGCCAGGCGACGCCGATCAAATCGTAGATGCCGTCGAGCGCGCGCCGCCAGTTGGTGTATTTGGAAACGCCGGCGCGGCGCGTGCGGTGGAGCACGGGAGCCTCGGCGATTTTCAGGCCGGCCTGTTTGAAAATGGCGGGGAGATAACGGTGCATCCCGCGAAACGGCACGAGCAGGTCCGCCGCCTCGCGCCGGAAAACTTTTTGCGAACAGCCGGTGTCGCGCACACCGTCGTCGAGCCAGCGACGGCGGAGGCCGTTCGCGAAGCGCGAGGCGGCACGGCGGCTCCAAGTGTCGTTGCGGTTCTCGCGGAAGCCGCAGACCACGTCGGCCTGGCCCCGCTGAAATTCCACGAGCAGCCGGTGGAAGTTCGCGGGATCATTCTGGCCGTCGCCATCCATCAGGCCGCAGACCGGGCGCGTGCAGGCGCGCAGGCCGTGGTAGATTGCGCCGCTCTGGCCGAGATTGCGCGTCAGCCGCAGGCCGCGCACGCCGGGGATGGCGATGATGCGCGCCCAGGTCTCGTCGGTGCTGCCATCGTCCACGGCGATGATTTCGGCGTCGGGCAGTTGCGCGCGCACTTCTTCGAGGACGAAGCGCACGTTGGCCGCCTCGTTGTAGAACGGAACCACGACGGAGAATTGATCCGTGGCCGCGCGGAGGTCGGATTCGCGCGAGGGCAGCGGCCGGAGGCCGTCGCCCGTGAAGTCGAAACTGCGGGCCGTCTGGTCGGCGCGCCGTTCAGTCGTGGCAATCATGTCGTCCACTTTGGGATTACTCATGTGGCGGTGCGATGAACAAGACATGACATTGTTGTCATCCATGCATCATCATCACTTCACGGAAACGAAGCAACCTCTCCGATGAAAATGAAGAACGTGCGGGAATTTTTTGCCAGGCTCGGCGAATGGCGGGACGCGGCCGGCCTGGCTTCGGCTGCGCCCGCGCCCGCGTCGTGGCGGCTGTACGGACCGGTGGCCGCGCTGGGCGTGGCGATCTTTGCCATCGCGCTCTCGGGCTATCCGAACCTGATGGACAACGAGCGGCGCATCGGCGCCTACGTGCTCGACGCGGTTCTGCATGGCCACTGGATCATGCAGTACGACGTGACGGGCGCGGTCGCGTCAAAGCCGCCGTTGCTGACTTGGATCGCGGCGCTGTCCACGGCGGCCTTTGGCGAGATCAACCGCTTCTCAATTTACCTGCCGTCGGCGCTGGCGACGCTGGGCGTGGCCTTGCTGCTGGTGGGCGCGGGAAAAAAACATTTCGGCTGGCGCGCGGGTTTTCTGGCGGGGCTGATTTACCTCCTCTGCCCGGCGGGCGACCGGCAGTTCGTCACGGCGCGCTATGACGGGCTGCTCGCGCTGCCCGTGACGCTGGCGGCGTTGGCGGCGTATCACGCGTGGACCACGGGCCGGGGCTGGACATGGTTCTGGCTGGCCGGCGCGCTGGGCACGATGGCGAAAGGGCCGATTGCACTCGTGCTCGGCGGCGCGGGATTGCTCGCGCACTTCTGGGAAAAGCGCGCGCGGCATGAATCGAAGCTGCGCGGCTCGCACTGGCTGGGGCTGGCGCTGTTCGTGGCGATTTGCGGCGGCTGGTTTTTCCTGGCCTACCAGAGCATGGGGCAGCCGTTCATTGAAAAACTGCTGGGACGAGAACTGGCCGCGCACGCCACCGGCTCGGGCATGAAGGAAAAAATGTTCCTCGGCTTTTATGAGCCGACGCTGGCCTTCGTGAGCAATCTCGCGCCGTGGTGCGCGTTCGCCCTCGTCGCCTTCTGGCGCGTGTGGAAACGTCCGTCGGAAGGGGCGGACGAGCGACGCTTCGAGCGGTTTCTGTTCTGCTGGTTCTTCGCGGGGCTGGTGCTGTTCAGCATCGCGGCGCATCAGCGCGGACGGCTGGTCTTTCCCTTGTTGCCGGCGGCGGCGCTGCTGGCCGCGCGCGAACTGGCCTGGTGGCTGCGCGGCTGGAGCACGCCGCGCCTGTTCCAGACCGCCGGGGCCTTCGCCGCAGGCGTGCTCGCCGTTCTGTTCCTCTACCACCACGTCCTGCAAGGCCACAGCACGCGCGTGCAGGCGACGCTCGGGATGCGCAGCGTGGCGGCGCAGGTGCGCGCGACTTTGGGCGAGCAGTATCCGCTCGTGCATGTGGAGACACCGTTCGCGCTGCAATTCTGGCTGAACACCGCCCACCGCCTCGCCCCCCCCGGACGCGCAGCGGCCCTGCTGCAAGGCCCGGAGCCGGTCGTCGTGGCCGTCGCAGATTTTCCCGAGCTGGAAAATCTTCTCTCCACCAACCGCCCCGTGCTGCACGAGCTGGCCCGCTGGCCGGCGCAAGAACCGACGTTGGTCCGCGTGATCAGCAACCGACCGTTCCCCAACGCGCCCGCCGTTCCCGCCAAAAACTGACGGGTTGCTGATAAAATTTCCGCTTCCGTTTTCGGCGTTTCAGATTTTTCCGGCTACGGAAACAGTTCCATCAATGCATCCGCAAAGAGTTTCATCCCGCGCGCGTCGGGGTGGTTAATCGAGTTCAACATCAGCGTGTTGTAGGGCAGACCTTGCCGCCAGAGCCGGCCGTAGCGGAGCGACGCGTCGGCTAGTGCCACCGGATTCTTCGCGGCGAATTCGCGCAAGCCCTTCACATACGGGCGCGGGTCGTCATCCACCTCGCGTTCGCGCGTCAGGCCCATCCAGTCGGGGCGCACGTAGTGAGGCGTGAGAATGATCCACTCGGCACCGATGCCTTGAAAATCCGTGAGCAGCTTGCCGTAACGCTCCGCGACCTGTTTGGGGTTCAGCCCCGCATCGTTCACGAACTCCGACACGATGAGGTCAGGCTTCGCGCCCAGCACCTTCTCGCGATAGTTGTGAACGCTGCCCGGCGGCTCGTTCAGATAACTCCCCGTGTTCCGCCCGCCCCATGCCTCCGTGACCAGTTCGATGTCCGCCTTCGGGAAACGCTCGCGCAGCCGCGTCACGAACTGCGCCTGCCAGCGGTTCTTCTCCCACTCGGGGATGTATTGGCATTCCGTCACGCTGTCGCCCCACGCGAGCACGCGCAGCTTTTCGCCGGACTGCAATTTGTTCAGCGCGTGCGGTAACTGTTTCTCCGCCGCGCTCGGACTCGCCTTCGCCGGTTCGGGATAACTCGTTTCCAAAATCGGAAAGAGATGCTCTGGCGCGAGCTTCGTCACCGCGCCCGGCAGCCAGAGATTTCCCAGATGCCGCTCGCCCTCCGCGACTGTCGGCGGCAACGGTGCCGCCGCACGCGCCACGCCGGGACGCCACTCCACCACGCCCGCGCGTGTCAGCACCACTGCGTCGAGGCGCAGTTGAAAATGTTGATAGCTCGCGAACACGGCCTGGTCCGCCTTGATGGTGGAATTGGTCGTCCGTCCGAATGTTCCCCACTGTTCATCCACCAGATAATCCTTCCCGCGCGCGAACACCGCCGCGTCCGCCTCCGGTCCCGCGCGCAGCGTGAGCGTGCCCGCCAACAGCAGTCCCGGCGTCGTCGTCTCCTGCGCCTGCACGCCGCGCAGTTGCGCGCCCTTCACCCAGCCGCCCGCCTTGGGATTGAACACCGGCAGCTTCCCATGCCGCTCACCCGTCACCGTGATGAGCGGCGGCGGACTCACCCGCAATGTCGCGTTCACCGAGCGCGGTTCCTCCACCACCACGCGCACGTCCCAATCTCCCACCCCCGAAAAACTCGCCGGCGACGCAGCGAAAAGGGGATGGGCAAGGAACAGGCCGAGCAGAAGTGAACGCGTGCTTGTCATGAGGAAAAAATTACCGGCCACACCCGCCGCCCGCACGAACAGATTTTTCGCGTTCCCAGAAATAAAAAAAGCGAGACCCGGCAGAACCGGGTCTCGCTGTGACCGACAAAAATATCAATAGCGATCCCGACCGCCGCCGCCACCACCACCGCTGCCGCCGCGATAGCCACCGCCACCACCGCCACCGCCGCCGTATCCACGACCACCGCCGCCGCCGCCGCCCGGACGCTCTTCACGCGGCTTGGCCACGTTCACGGTCAGGGCGCGACCATCCACGTCCTTGCCGTTCAAGGCTTCGATGGCTTTCTCCGCCTCGCCCGCCGAACTCATGGTGATGAAACCGAACCCGCGCGGACGGCCGGTTTCCCGGTCCATCATCAGGTTGGTTTCGGTGACGGTGCCGTGCGCGCCGAAGAGGCTTTGCAGGTCGGTTTCCGTGGTGTTGAAGGAAAGATTTCCCACGAACAGTTTGTTGCTCATTTGATTTGCTGCCTGACCACCCTGACTTTCCAACGACTGTTCCCGAGAGCCGGGCTTAAAATCATCACCGAACGGAGTTCACCTGAGGATTCGACATGCCTTGAAATGGACGGGCTGTTTGACAGATGGCCTTTTGTCTGACGGCGGCGGGCGAATAGCAACAAGTAACCTCAACCAGTTTCCGGCGGCGGCACGAGGTCTTCCCGCCTCACGCGCGGTGATTCAGCAACCGTTCCACGATATTCTCCACCGTCACGCCCTCGGCTTCCGCGCGGTAGTTCACGAGGATGCGGTGGCGCAGCACGGGGATGGCGAGCGCCTTGATGTCGTCGGGGGTGACGTGGGCGCGGCCTTGCAGGAGCGCACGGGCTTTGCCGCCGAGGACGAGGTTCTGCGCGGCGCGCGTGCCGGCACCCCAGCCGACAAATTGGTTCACGAAGTCCGGCGCGGCGGCGGTCTTCGGACGCGAGGCGGCGGCGAGTTTCACGGCCATGCGGATCACGTCCTCGGCAATCGGCACCTTGCGCACCACGTCGTGGAAACGCAGCACGTCCTCGCCGGTGAAGATGGCTTCAATCGCTTCGCCGCCGCGCGCCGTGGTCTGCTTCACGACCGCGACTTCGTCTTCTTCCGGCAAATAGTTGATGAACACGTTGAACATGAAACGGTCGAGCTGCGCCTCGGGCAGCGGATAGGTGCCCTCCATTTCAATCGGGTTCTGCGTCGCGAGCACGAAGAACGGTTCGGTAAGCGGATAACGCACGCCCGCCGCCGTGACCTGATGCTCCTGCATCGCTTCGAGCAGCGCGGCCTGCGTCTTGGGCGGCGTGCGGTTGATTTCGTCGGCGAGCACCATGTTGGCGAAGATCGGTCCCTTCACGAACTGCATGGCGCGCTGGCCGTCCGCGCCCTGCTGGAGAATTTCCGTGCCGATGATGTCGGCGGGCATGAGGTCGGGCGTGAACTGGATGCGCGAGAACTTGAGATGAAAAATCTGCGCGATGGATTTCACGAGCAACGTCTTGGCGAGACCAGGTGCGCCCGTGATGAGGCAATGCCCGCCCGCGAGCAGCGCGATCAGGATCTGCTCGATGACGTCGCGCTGGCCGACGATGACTTTCGCCAGCTCGGATTGAATCCGCGCGCGGCTGCTGGTGAGTTGTTCGACCGCGCGTTGTTCGGCGGCGTAGCTGCTCTCGGTGACAGTTGGAGTAGTGGTTGGCATTGCCATAAAATTGATTGACGCAGGATTGAGTTAAATAGGCGAGCGGTTCACGAAGATTTTACAGGCGCAAGGTGAAAGCGGTCGCGCTGCGACCGCGGTTCCAAACCGCCTCGCCTCGCCGCGCGAGGCTCTCCACCTGTTGGGATTGGTCGCCATGTTCAATGCGTCATCGCGTACACGATGATGTTGATGCCCAGCGGGAAGGCGCGCTTCTCGGAAAAATTCAGGAAGAACGCGCCGTCGCCCACCGTCTCGCGCTCCCAGCCATCGCCGTTGTCGCAGTTGTGCGTGGCGATGACCATGATGCGGCCCTTGTCG